>JAFWYI010000090.1 GCA_017522745.1 Mailhella sp. | reverse complement strand
GCAGCAGATGCAGCAGGATTCCGGCTACATTGAAAAGATTGTTAGTCTGAACCGTGTTGCCAAGGTCGTGAAGGGTGGCCGTCGTTTCAGCTTCAGCGCCCTCATCGTCGTTGGCGACGGCAAGGGTAACGTTGGCTTCGGTCTCGGCAAGGCTCAGGAAGTTCCTGAAGCTCTTCGCAAGGCCACTGAACGCGCCCGCAAGTCCATGGTTCGTGTACCCCTGGTGGAAGGCACTCTGCCTTATGAAGTGCTTGGTCGCTTCGGCGCTGGTCGCGTGCTCATGAAGCCCGCTTCCCGCGGTACCGGCATCATCGCCGGCGGCGCCGTGCGCGCCGTCATGGAAGCCGCCGGTGTTACCGACGTGCTCGCCAAGGCTATCGGCACCAACAACCCGCACAACGTTCTTCGCGCCGCCGTGGCCGGTCTGACCTCCCTGCGCAGCGCCGAAGAAGTTTCCGAAGTGCGCGGTAAGAAACTGGAAGCCCCCCGCAAGTAAGGGTTATAAGGTAGATTACCATGTCTGAAATCAAGGTGAAGCTCATCAGAAGCCGCATCGGTACCACCCCCGCTCAGAAGAAGGTTCTGGACGCCATGGGTCTGGTCCGTCGCGAGCAGGTGAAAACCCTTAAGGATAACGCCGCTGTGCGCGGCATGATCGCCAAGGTGTCCCACCTGGTGGAGGTCGTTGCATAATGAGACTTAACGATCTGTATCCTTTCCCTGAAGAACGCAAGGGCCGCAAGCGCGTCGGCCGTGGCGCCGGCTCCGGCCTCGGCGGCACCTCCGGCAAGGGCCACAAGGGCCAGAACGCTCGCTCCGGCGGCGGTGTCCGTCCCGGTTTCGAAGGCGGTCAGATGCCTCTGCAGCGCCGTCTTCCCAAGCGTGGCTTCAAGAACGCTTTGTTCAAGGTGACTTACGAAGTCATTAACCTCGATCGCCTCCTGGCCGCTTTCCCCGACCAGAAGGAAATCACCCTCGAAGACATCTACGCTCGCGGTCTGGTCAACAGCGCTCTCGTCAAGATCCTTGGCGAAGGCGAAGTGACCCGCCCCGTCAGCATCGAAGCCTTCCGCTTCTCCGCTTCCGCCAAGGCCAAGATCCTTGCCGCCGGTGGCGAAGTGAAGGAACTCCTCGCTGACGAAGAACCCGCTGCAAACGAGGAATAAGACGTGGCGAACGGCGCGGACAAAATGGCGCAAATGCCTGAGCTGCGTAAAAAGCTGGCATGGACGATCCTCATCCTGTGCATGTACAGGGTGGGGGTCCATGTGCCGGTGCCTGGCATTGATGCAGGCGCGCTGTCTCACTTTTTCGCCAGTATGCAGGGTTCTGTCTTCGCTCTGCTCGATATGTTCTCCGGTGGCGGCCTGAGCAATGTCTCTGTGTTCGCTCTTGGTATCATGCCTTACATCTCCGCCTCCATCATCCTGCAGCTCCTGCAGGTGGTGAGCCCCGAGATCAAGCGCATGTCCAAGGAAGAAGGACAGGCGGGCAGACGTAAGATCACGCAGTATACGCGATATCTCACTGTCGCTATCACCCTTATCCAGGGCTTCGGCATCGCCACCATGCTGGAAGGCATGACCAGCCCTGAAGGCGCTCCCGTCGTCATGAATCCTGGCTGGGAATTCCGTCTGGTGACTATCGCCACTCTGACGGCCGGTACCATCCTCATCATGTGGCTCGGCGAGCAGATCACCGCTAAGGGTATCGGCAACGGCATCTCGCTCATCATCTTCTCCGGCATCGTGGTCGGCATCCCGAGCGCCATCGTGCGTTCCTACCAGCTGATCAAGGCCGGCGATATGAACGTGCTGTTTGCCATCTTCATCCTTATCATGATGCTGGCTGTTACCGTGGGTATCGTGTTCGTTGAGCGTGCTCAGCGTCGAATCCCCATCCAGTACGCCAAGCGTCAGATCGGCCGCAAGATGTACGGCGGCCAGACCACTCACCTGCCTCTGCGCATCAACACCGCCGGTGTTATCCCGCCCATCTTCGCCCAGAGCCTTCTGCTCTTCCCGGCGACTGTGGCTGGCTTCTCCACCGCCGCGTGGCTGCAGCAGGTCGTTGCGTGGTTCCAGCCCACGTCTATCGTGTACAACATCATTTTCGTGGCGCTGATCTTCTTCTTCTGCTTCTTCTACACCGCGATTATCTTCGATCCGAAGGATATCGCAGAGAACCTGAAGAAGGCCGGTGGCTTCGTGCCGGGCATCCGTCCTGGTGAGAAGACCCGTGAATACATCGACAACGTGCTTACTCGTCTTACCCTTTGGGGCGGCATCTACATCTCCATCATCTCTGTGCTGCCCATGCTGCTGATCGCTCAGTTCAACGTGCCGTTCTACTTCGGCGGCACCAGCCTGCTGATCCTCGTCGGCGTGGCTATTGACTTCATGGGTCAGGTGGAATCTCACCTCATCTCTCAGCAGTATGAAGGCCTGATGGGCAAGGCTGCTAAAAGAGGCTAAGCATGAAAAAGTTTCGGGGCATTTTTATCAAGAACGAGCATGAGATTGAACTCATGCGCGTGGCCAACGGAATGACGGCCGCCATTCTTGACGAACTGGTGGCGAACGTGCGTCCCGGCGTTCCCACCATATTTTTCGACGAACTTGCAAGAAAGATGTGCGCGGATATGGGCGTGAAGCCCAACTTCCTCGGTTATGCAGGATATCCCTTCGCCATTTGCTGTTCCGTCAACGAGACCCTTATCCATGGTTTCCCCTCCAAGGATATCATCCTTAAAGAAGGCGACATCGTCAGCTTCGACATGGGCGTGAACTACAAGGGTTTCAACGGCGACTCCGCCCGCACCGCCTTCTGCGGTGAAGTTTCGGAGAAAGCCAAACATCTTTCCGATGTGACCAAGAAATGCTTGGAACTCGGGATCGCCGCGGCTAAGCCCGGCAACAATCTGTATGCGATTTCGGCGGCGGTGCAGCGTTACGCCGAATCTGAAGGGCTCCATGTGATCCGTGATTTCGTAGGCCATGGCATAGGTGCCAGCCTTCACGAAAAGCCGGAAGTTCCCAACTTCGTACCACGCGGCGGTATGGAAGGTGGCGTTCCGGGCGGAGTCCCGCTGAAACCTGGTATGGTTTTGGCAATCGAGCCCATGTTGGCAATCGGCACCCATGAGGTGGGAATCATGTCCGATGGATGGACGGTGAAGACCAAAGACCGCAGCCTTGCTGCCCACTGGGAACACACCATAGCCATCCGGCCCGACGGAGCTGAGATACTCAGCCTTTCGAGCAACTATAAGGGATGATTTTTCGCGTCGTGCAACACTGTCCTTGACAGGGTGATAAGAACAAGATAAGAGAAACGGTTCCTGGCGATTTTTTCGCCTTAACTGTTTTATCGAAATGAACGAACTAACGGAGTGAGCGATGAAAGTCAGGCCGTCCGTCAAAAAAATCTGCCCTAAGTGCAAGGTGATCCGGCGCAAGGGTGTTTTGAGAGTGATCTGCGAAAACCCCCGGCATAAGCAGCGCCAGGGCTAACCAGCAGGAGTCTTAACGTGGCCAGAATTGCAGGCATTGAACTGCCCCGTGGTAAAAGAGCGGATATCGCACTTACCTATATTTATGGCATCGGCCGTGCTACCGCACTGGAGATCCTTGCTGCCACCAACATTGATTGGAACCGCAGCATCGACGATCTTTCCGCCGATGAAGTGAACGAAGTCCGTAAGGAAATCGAAACGAACCACAAGGTGGAAGGTGACCTCCGCCGTGAAGTGGCTTCGAATATCAAGCGTCTGATGGACATCGGCTGCTATCGTGGTCTGCGGCATCGCCGCGGCCTGCCCGTCCATGGTCAGCGTACCAAGACCAACGCCCGCACCCGTAAGGGTCCCCGTCGCGGCAACGTTGGCAAGAAGAAGTAGCAAGCTGTATCTGATGCAGCCATTCTACGGCTGATCATGACACCTTAGCTCTAAGGAAGTGCAAGATGGCTAGAGCCAAACGTGCAGTCAAAAAGAAGGAAAAGAAGAATATTCCGCTGGGCGTTGCCCACATTGCGGCTTCTTTCAATAATACTATCATTACCTTCACCGATACCCGCGGCAACACCGTGAGCTGGGCCTCTGCTGGTCAGAGCGGCTTCAAGGGTTCCCGCAAGTCCACTCCTTTCGCCGCTCAGGTGGCTGCTGAAAACGCCGCCCGTAAGGCTCAGGACAATGGTATGCGTACCGTGGGCGTGTATGTGAAGGGTCCCGGTGCCGGCCGTGAATCCGCTCTGCGTGCTATCAATGCCGCTGGCTTCAAGGTCGCTTTTATCCGTGACGTTACGCCCATCCCCCACAACGGTTGCCGTCCTCCCAAGCGGCGCCGCGTCTAACGCCTTTGAAGGCAAGGAGTACTAGCCTTGGCTAAATATAATGACGCCAAATGCCGGCTCTGCCGTCGTGAAGGCACCAAGCTGTTTCTGAAGGGCGATCGTTGCTTCACCGATAAGTGCGCCCAGGAACGCCGTCCCTATGCTCCCGGTCAGCATGGCCGCGCCCGCAAGAAGCTGAGCGAATACGCTCTGCAGCTCCGCGAAAAGATGAAGGTCCGCCGCATCTACGGCGTGCTGGAAAAGCAGTTCCGCGGTTACTTTGAAGATGCCGATATGGCTAAGGGCGTCACCGGCGCCAACCTGCTCGTCATCCTCGAACGTCGTCTCGACAACGTTGTGTACCGCATGGGCTTCGCCAACTCCCGCAGCCAGGCCCGTCAGCTCGTTCGTCACGGCATCTTCACCCTCAACGGCCACAAGGTGACCATTCCGTCCCTTCAGGTCCGTGTGGGCGATGAAATCGCTGTGCCCGAAAAGAACCGCAACATCCCCGTCATCGCTGCCGCTCAGGACGTTCTCGCCCGCCGCGGTTGCACTGCCTGGGTTGAAGTGGACGGTGCCGCTTTCAAGGGCGTGATCAAGGCCCTGCCCCAGCGCGACGATATCCAGACTCCCATCGAAGAATCCCTTATCGTCGAACTTTACTCGAAGTAAGGAAGACCCATGCTCAGCAAGCAAGCCAACAGACTCATCAACGCCCGCAACTGGGCGGTGCTCGTCAAGCCCGAACAGATCGTTCGCGACAACGACCCTGCAGATACCATGTACGGCAAGTTCGTTTGCGAACCTCTGGAACGTGGCTATGGCACCACCATCGGCAATGCGTTGCGCAGAGTGCTTTTGGCCTCCCTTCAGGGTGCGGCGTTCGTGTCCGTCAAGATTGCGGGTGTGCAGCATGAGTTTACTACCATCCCCGGTGTGCTTGAAGATGTGACGGATATCATCCTGAACATCAAGCAGGTTCGCCTCGCGATGGATACTGACGCTCCTCAGACGGTCACCCTTAACGTCAATAAGAAGGGTGAAGTGACCGCTGGCGATATCATCGGCAACCAGCACGTTTCCGTGCTCAACCCCGAACTGCATATCGCTACCCTCACTGAAGATGTGGAATTCAATCTTGAATTCGAAGTGCGTATGGGCAAGGGCTATGTCCCCGCTGATATGCATGACGGCCTCTCTGACGAGATCGGCATCATCAAGCTCGATTCCAGCTTCTCTCCTGTGCGCAAGGTCGCTTATACCATCGAAGCCGCTCGTGTGGGCCAGATGACCAACTATGACAAGTTGATCCTCGAAGTCTGGACTGACGGCTCCGTTACCCCTGAAGACGCCATTGCCTATAGCGCCAAGATCATCAAGGATCAGATCTCTGTGTTTATCAACTTCGATGAACATGTGTCTGATGAGAGCGGTCTCGGTGCCAGCGACAACGGGGAATTCAACGAAAATCTCTTCAAGAGCATCGACGATCTCGAACTTTCCGTTCGTGCTACCAACTG
>JAFWYI010000089.1 GCA_017522745.1 Mailhella sp. | reverse complement strand
CCCTGATAGTCCTTGAGCTTAGTGCGGATGTGCTTCATGAAGGCGTCGTCTGCCTTCACGTCACCAAGCAGGTAAGGACGGCCAAGATAGCCATACTTGGGCGAACCGAGACGATGGTAGGTAAGCACTTCGTACTTCACGTTGTCGCGCATGGGCACGAAGCGACGGATGGCCATGATCTCTTCTTCACTGTCGTTGAAACCGGGGATGACAGGAGTGCGAACCGTCACAGGAAGGTTCGGGAACTTCTCGAAAGCATACTGGATATTGGCGAGGATCTGCTGATTGCTGCCGCCAGTGAACTTCTTATGCTTCTCGTCATCAAGACTCTTGATGTCGAAAATAAGTTCATCAAGATACTTACAGGCTTCAGCCAGCACTTCCGTAGGATAGACGCCGCAGGTCTCGATGGCCGTGGCAAGGCGATGACGCTTGGCTTCGCGCAGCAGAGCCAGCGCGAATTCAGGCTGAGCGAGAGCTTCGCCGCCGGAAAGCGTGATGCCGCCACCGGAACGGCTGTAGAACACATCGTCCTCTTCCACCTTCTTGAGGACTTCGGCCACGGTCATCTCGTAACCGTACACGGTCTGAGAGCCCGTGGGGCAGGCGCGCACACAGTCGCCACATCCATCGCACTTGGAGCGATCGAAGCAGATGAGACCGTCGATGAGGCTCACACCGTCCTTGGTACAGCGCTTGACGCAGCGGCCGCAGACTTCGGCAGTAAGGCAACGGTTGGGATTGTAGGCGCGTTCGGGCTTGAAAAGCTGAGATTCAGGATTGCTGCACCAGCGGCAGCGAAGAGGACATCCCTTAAGAAAAACGAGCGTGCGGATGCCGACGCCATCATGGACGCTGAACTTCTGCACGTTGAAAACAATACCCTTCTGTTTGCTGTCGAGCATGGTGAACTCCGTAAGAGGATACTGGGGCGTCATACCCCTGTTATTACTTCGCCTGCGCTTCGTCATAAAGCGCAGGCGAAAAAAAACAAGGGAGTGCGGGAGCGCAGGGCTCCAGCACGGCCGGAGCTGTTCACTCCGGCCCCACATGGCTTGAGTTTATTACACTTCTTCGTGTTCGGTACGTTCGATAACGTCGTTCTGCAGTTCGCGGGACATATCGCAGAAGAAGGAGCTGTAACCGGCGATACGGACGAGCAGGTTACGGTAGTTCTGGGGATCCTTCTGAGCGGCGATAAGGGTGGAACGGTTCATGACGTTGAACTGGAGGTGCCACAGCTTGAGGTCGCACCAGGTACGGATGATGTCCATGATCTTGCGGGTGCCTTCTTCACCAGCCACAGCCTTGGGGGAGAGCTTGATGTTGAGGAGGCGGGAAGCGCGGTTCAGCATGCCGTAGTTCTTGGTGTGGTAGTTGGAGAGCAGAACGGCGGTCGGGCCCTGCTGGTCAGCGCCGTGAGAAGCGGAGGTACCGTCGGAGAGAGCGGTCCAAGCCTTACGGCCGTTGGCGGTAGCGGACAGGATCTTACCGAAGGGAACGTGAGAGGTGATCGGCACATAGCGCACGTCGACCCACACGCCGCGTTCCTTGGTGCTCTGGGCAGCTTCGACCTGGGTGAAGCGGTCGATGTCCTTAGCGATGGAGTCGGCATAAGGATCGTTGTTGCCGTAGCGAGGAGCGGACTTCAGCATTTCCTGGATGGGTTCGTAGCCCACGAAGTCAGCCTTCAGGGCGTCGAGCACTTCCTGCATGGTGAGCTTCTTTTCTTCGAACACGAGCTTCTTGATGGCGGCCAGGGAGTCGGTGACGGTGGCGTAGCCGAGGAATTCGAAGTAGGAGTAGTCAACGCCGCCGGGGATCTTGTGGGTGTGCAGGTCGAGGGCGCTTTCCATGCAGAGGTTATGCAGGCAGGAAGACAGAGGAGCGGCGAAGTGTTCGGGACGCAGACGGTCCACGATGTGCTGCTGCTGGAAGGCCTTGTGGAGCAGGTTGTTGTGCTGCTTCTTGTAGGCTTCGTAGAATTCTTCCCAGGTTTCCATCTTGGTGACGTCGCCGGTTTCGAGGCCGATGAGTTCGTCGCCATAGTGCATGAGGCGGCCGTTGTACATCAGCATTTCGAGAGCAGCGCCGAAGTTCACGTACACGCAACCGGAGGTGTAGGTGTCACGGTTGGGATGACGGGTTTCGGTGCAACCGGAAACAGCGTAGTCGAGAGCTTCGTTGATGGGGCAGCCCTTGACGGTGTTCAGGAACACGACTTCTTCGTCGTTGATCAGCTTGGGGAAGCCGGAGCCGTCCTTCACGGTGAGGGCCACTTCGTACAGGAAGCGTTCAGGAGTACGAGAGTGGATACGGGTGGCGAGGTCGGGGTAGTTCAGGGGGAAGTCGCGCTTGGATTCGAGGAAGAGGTAGGACAGATCATTGGTAGCGTCCATGCCGTCGGGGGTCTGGCCGCCGATGGTCACAGCTTCCCAGTGAGCATAGCCTTCCTGGAATTCGTTGCCGGTGGGGTTGATGTAAAGGTCGATGAACTGAGCCATGTCGACCCACATGCATTCGAGCAGTTCGCGGGCTTCATCGCGAGTAAGGGTACCTTCTTCGAGGTCCTTCTGGTAGTAGGGGAAGAGGTACTGGTCCATACGACCGTTGGAGATGATGGCGCTGGCCTTCTGTTCGATGCGGGAGAACATCTGCACGAACCACTGGCACTGCACAGCTTCGCGGAAGTTGCGGGCGGGGTAAGCGGGCACGTGTTCGCAGATTTCGGCCATGCGGAGCAGTTCAGCCTTACGCACTTCGTCAGCTTCTTCAGCGGCGAGCTGGCGGGCGAGGTCGGCATGACGCTTGGACCAGATCATGATGGCATCGCACACGATGATCATGGCTTCATAGAAGGGCTTCTTATCCCACAGGTCGGTGGAGTTGGAAAGGTCGAGAGCGGCGAGGCGTTCCTTGGCTTCGTTCTGGATGTCGATGAAGCCGCGCTTCAGCACCTTTTCGTAGTCCGGCACCCACTGGAGGGCGGAACGATAGGAAGAGGTTTCGGAGACCACGAACTTGGACTTCAGGCCGCGTTCGTCGTGATAGGTCACGCCGCGCAGTTCAGCGGGGATGGTCTTGTTGAGGTGTTCATGGTAGGTCTTGCCTTCCCAGTAGGGAGCGATCTCTTCCATGACCACGCGCTTGTCTTCGGGGGAGATGATGAAGGGAGACTTTTCGCGCTTGTCGAGGTCGGCCAGCACTTCGCGGTAGAAGTCGCCGTCGATTTCAGGGTAGAGGATGCCGTAACGGCCGAGCTTACCCACGCGGCCAGCGAGGAGCTGGTCGGGAGTGATGTACACGGTGATCTTTTCGGCAACGTTCTTCAGAGCCTTGGCCCAGCGGAGGGTGAGGAGTTCGCCTTCGGTGGTCATCATGGATTCGGTGAAGAACTTGGCGCGTTCCACGTCAACGTGAGGCACGGTGAACTGGATGCGTTCGAGGATCTTGTAAACGCGTTCACGGCCTTCGCGGTTGATCTTTTTGTTGATGATGCGATCTTCCTGAGGGGAGAGGCAGGCACAGCTCTGGGACATGGATTCCTCCAAAAAATAATGTGAAATGTGTATTCTTGAAAGGCATAGCGCCCTTCGTGTTGACTTCCCTTACTTCTATGCATGAACCGTGCCAAAGTTTGTATCTTATTGAATTAATACAGTTTACATTTTTCAATCCTTCTTAGCGCAAAAAAACTCTCAACAGGTGAATCGTGCATTTATGCAACGTAAAATCCTATCTCTTTGATTTAATGAACTTCTTAGCACGAGGCAATTTCACACAAATATTTTGCACTACTCCCTTTTGTTGCATTTTTACACAATATTTTTTTCTTGCCAGCGATACCGTTTTTTCAAACCATTCACCAACTCTTCGCATCGCCCGGAAAAATCGAGAGAGGGAATACATTTTTCCTAAAGAAAACAGTCAACTATAACTTCTTCAGCATATTTCCCATTCCAATCCCCCATCGTCTTTCGCGCCTTTTTCTGGCATGGTTCTTGCAATAGTTACCATGTTTATTTTTTCGAGGATGCCATGCAACATTCAGGACTTTCCCTTGCCCGGCGCTTTTTCGAAGCGTCACGCCCGATGCTCGATTCTCAGATGCCCGACATCATGGCACGCTGTGCCGCCGGACTCGTCGGTGAAGGCTCGGAGTGCCTGGGCGTGGATGACAGTATCTCTCAGGATCACGACTGGGGTGCGGCCTTCTGCCTGTGGATACCGGACGACCTTTTCCTTAAAGAACGCTCCCGCATCGAACAGTGTCTGGCCCGCCTGCCCGAGTGTTTCGAAGGTTTCGATGTCCGCATGAAGCCGGAACGCCGGATGGGACGTGTGGGCCCCTTCCCCACTCGCGCCTTCTACCGCCGCTTCCTCGGCATGGATCACACGCCCCGCACATGGCAGGAATGGCGCTCCATCCCGGAATACCACCTGTGTTCCTGCACCAACGGCGCAGTCTTCATGGACAACGATGGAGAATTCACCTCTCTGCGGCAGTCCATGCTCCAGTATTACCCTGACGATGTGCGCCTCAAGAAGATCGCCGCACGCTGTATGATCATGGCGCAGACTGGGCAGTACAATCTGCCCCGCTCACTCAAACGCGGTGAGACCGTGGCCGCCATGCTGGCTGCCGCTCGCTTTTCCGAAGCTGTGCTTTCCATGGTGTTCCTGCTCAACCGCCGCTTCATGCCCTTCTACAAATGGGCTGGTCGCGTGGCACAGGATCTGCCCCTGCTCGGTCAGCTTAAGCAGACCGCGGTACAGGTTTTGATTCACGCCCTCTTTTTTCACCAGCCCACGCTCCTCCATGAGCGCCATATTGCGCGAGACATCCGCCTTGTCGCGGCCGCACAGCTCGCCCAGTTTGGTGGCGGTGATCCCGTCCGGGTACCGGGCCATGG
>JAFWYI010000088.1 GCA_017522745.1 Mailhella sp. | reverse complement strand
CCTGAGCATCCCCTTGTGGAACAGCTCATCGCCGGTCGTGAGAACGAGGCCGAGATCCGCGCTTTCATCGAGAAGACCCGCAACATGGATCGCCTCGACCGTCAGTCCGAGACCCTCGAGAAGGACGGCGTGTTCACCGGTGCGTACTGCATCAATCCCTTCACCGGTGATCGCGTTCCCGTCTGGCTCGGCAACTTCGTTCTGGCTGAATACGGCACTGGTGCCGTCATGGCCGTACCTGCCCATGACCAGCGTGACTTCGAGTTCGCCAAGAAGTTCGGTATGGACATCAAGGTCGTGGTGAGCCCCGAAGGCGTCGTCCTCGATCCTGCTCAGATGACCGAAGCCTATGTGGAAGAAGGCTTCCTCGTGAACTCTGGCGAATTCACCGGCATGCCCAACCTTGAAGGTAAGGAAGCCATCACGAAGAAGCTGGATGAGACCGGCAAGGGTCGTGCTACTGTGAACTATCGCCTGCGCGACTGGAACCTTTCCCGCCAGCGTTACTGGGGGGCTCCCATCCCCGTAGTCTATTGCGAGAAGTGCGGCGTCCAGCCTGTGAAGTACGAGGATCTTCCTGTGCTTCTGCCTCTCGATGTGAAGACCTGCGAGGACGGTCGTTCTCCGCTGCCCGGCACTCCTTCCTTCGTGGAGACCACCTGCCCCTGCTGTGGCGGCCCCGCCCGCCGCGAGACGGATACCATGGACACCTTCGTGGAGTCTTCCTGGTATTTCGCCCGCTACACTGCCGCCCGCAAGGAAGACGGCGCCTTCGATATGGACGCCCTCAAGTACTGGATGCCTGTGGATCAGTACATCGGCGGCGTCGAACACGCCATCCTGCACCTGCTCTACAGCCGCTTCTTCACCAAGATGCTCCGTGATTTCGGCTACTTCCCCGCTGACCTCGACGAGCCTTTCAAGAACCTGCTCACGCAGGGCATGGTGCTTCTCGGCGGCAGCAAGATGTCCAAGTCCAAGGGAAATATCGTTGACCCCGATGCCATGGTGAAGCGCTTTGGTGCCGACACTGTGCGTCTGTTCTGCCTCTTTGCCGCTCCGCCGGAACGCGACTTCGACTGGAGCGATACCGGCATCGAAGGTTCTTACCGCTTCGTGAGCCGCGTGTGGCGTATGTTCGCGGAAATGCAGGACATCCTCAAGCCTGTGGACGCCTGTTCCGACCTCGGCCCCGCCGCCAGCCCCGCCATTCGCGAACTGCGCCGCTGGGAACACGCCACCGCCAAGAAGGTGGCGGAAGACATCGCCGAGCGCAATCAGTTCAATACGGCCATCGCGGCCATCATGGAACTGGTCAACGCTGTGAACCAGTACCGTGAGGAACTGTCCGCCACGGAAGAAGGCCGCATGGCTCTCTCTTCTGCTATGGCTACCATCCTTGTCATGCTCTGTCCCTTCACGCCTCACATGTGCGAAGAAGTGTGGCAGCAGCTCGGTCATGCCGGTACCATGGATGACGTACGTCTGCCCGCGTGGAGCGAAGAAGCTCTCAAGCGTGATGTCGTCACCGTGGTGGTCCAGGTGAACGGTAAGCTCCGCGGTAAGGTGGAAGTGCCCGCCGGCAGTGCGAACGATGTGGTCGAACAGGCCGCTCTGTCCGAACCTTCCATCCAGAACCACATCGCCGGCAAGACGGTGCGCAAGGTCATCGTTGTGCCCGGTAAGCTCGTCAACGTGGTGGTTGGCTAAACGCTCAATGAACTGCCCGGCTTCTTTGCATGAAGAGGCCGGGCAGTACCTGCAAGGGTATATCGCCTTTGCGTAAGAATTTCGGCTCGTTAGGGCCATGGTGACCTGATGAAGAAAACAACGTTCGGAAACTGGAAAGGTGTGCTTGCGGCTACGCTCTGCTGTGTCGGGCTGCTCGCGGGCGGCTGTGGCTATCAGATGGATGGTTTTTCCTCCAGTTCCAGCCGGGCGCACAGTGTACTCGGTAATGGCAGCAGCACGCTGAAGATCGAGAAGGTCGAACAGGTCACTATGTCCCCATGGGTACAGTACTATATCCGTGGTGCCGTGCGCGATGAAGTGAACCTGCGCCGTCTGGCTCGCTGGGTGGACAGCGGAAATGCGGAGTATCTGCTCACGGTCAACATGCCCGGTTTCAAGGTGCGCTCTTCCATGTCCAACCGTGTGGACGAGACCCTGCTCAGCGACACCACCGTGCGCCTCGAACTCATCGTCCGCAGCGGTAAGACCGGCGCTGTCGTGTGGCGTTCCGGCGTTGTCTCCTATAGTGATACGTTTGAAGTAGTGGATGAAGGTAACGCTATCCGCGATGGACTTCAGGAAGTCCTGCACCGCGCGTTCGACCGTATGCAGCAGGATTTTTAGGCGGCCTTGATGGAACGGCCCGGTTTCTATTTCTGTATCTGCCCCGATGCAGCGCTTCTGCGTGACTGGTTGGAGCGTGAACTCCTTGAGCCTGTCCGGGATGGACGCATGACGGAAGGGCAGGGCTCCGCGCTGGGCGGCATGGGCTTTGCCATGCCGGGCTCCTCTACGCCTGATATCCAGACGTTCTGGGCTGATGAAGGGCTCGATCGCCGTTTCTGGGATGCGCTCACGCTTCTGGGCATGGATGGCCGCCTCAAAGTACTTATCGTGCGTGGTGCGCATCAGCTTCCTGCCGAAGTCTGGAAAAAACTTTCCTCCGCTCTCGCTACGCCACGCCTCGGCGTGTTCCCCATCTTCTGCATGGAATGTCCGTGGGAGAAAGGGCAGCCCAAGCTCCCCGCCCATGTGGCAAAACTCAAATGTCTCGCCTTTGCGGATTCCAAAAAATGGGTGTGGCGTTCGGCAGGACTGGATCAGCGCTCCATGCGGCAGTATCTTCAGCGTGAAGCGGCTGGTCTCGGGCTCAAGATGTCCCCCGATGCTCTGAACAGCCTGTCTGAGATGCTCATCCCGGATGCCGCTGCGATACATGGTGTGCTGGAACAGCTTTCCCTCGCGTCTTCAGATGGCCTCGTGAATGTGGATCTTGTGCGGCAGATGACGGAATTCACCCCTGACGCAGTGATCTTCGATTTCATCCGTCAGTTGGAAAGTGGCAATGCCCGCGCGGTGTGGAAGACGCTCCTTCGCGAAGGCGATGGTGGGGAATCCCTGCTTTTTCCCTTACTTACCCTCATGGCACGCGAGGCGCGTATCCTCTGGCAGATGAACGCCGGCGAGAAGGTGTTCGTTCCGCAATATGTGGAAGCGGAAAAGCGCCGCCTTGCTTCCCGGCTGGGATTCGGTGGCCTGAATCGCGTTTTCGAAGCGCTCTGTGAAGCGGAATTCTCCGTGAAAAGTGGTGCGCGCACTCCTCTCCAGGCAATGGAAGAGCTTGTTGCTCAGCTTTCCCTCATTTTTGGTGCAAAGCAGGAAATGCAGACTCGTCGCTGAACATCATGGCAGATAAACGTCTCTCTTCCCCAGCACCGGCTTCCGATGCAGACCTCAGGGCCGGTCATCGCAAACGCCTCCGCTCTCGTTTTCTTGCGGAGCCTTCTGCGCTTCCGGACTATGAGCTTCTGGAACTCCTCCTGGGTCATGTGTACCTGCGGCGTGACAATAAAGCGCTCGCGAAACGCCTGCTCCACCATTTCGGCAGTATCGGCGCCGTCCTTTCCGCCTCCGACGAGGAGCGTCATCTCGTGGAAGGATGCGGTGAGCCGGTAGATAGTTTCTGTGCCCTCATTCGGGAAATCATTGCTCGTTCTGAACAAAGCGCCGTAAAAAAGAAGCAGCCCGTCCAGCTCCACGATATCATTTCCATGGGCGTGCAGCGGCTGAAGATGAGTTTGGACGAAGAAGTATGGGCCGCGCTTCTGGACAAACAGAACAGACTGATTACTTTTACTAAGATCCGTCATGGTTCTTT
>JAFWYI010000087.1 GCA_017522745.1 Mailhella sp. | reverse complement strand
GGCTTACCCCGGCCACCTGAGTCTGAGTGGCAAGAGCTTTTCCTTCACTATCCAGAAGTTCAGCTTCAAGGCGGATAAGTTCACGCGATTCCGTAAAATTATTGCGGATGCGGCCTTCTATCACCGTAAGTGTGCCCAGCTTTTCGTTCTTGACCTGATACGACTGATGGCTGACTATCTCGAGTTTTTCGATAAGCGACTGCGGGGCTTCCGAAGCGGTTTCTATAGGAGCCACAGGCATGATAAGCGCCTTCAGGCCGTCCAGATACGGAGTATGTTTCCAGGCCCAGATGCCCCCAAGGATAATAGCGATACACAGGAGAAGGCCGAAAGCTCCCTCAAAAGGCGCTTTCTTCTTTTCCGGGAGATCCAGAGCTTCGAGATCCTCCTGCACGAGAGACGCGTCAGCAAACTGAGCGTTGTCGGCATATCCCTGATAGGGCGCGCCCATATCAAGGGAATCGCTCGAGACGCCATGGTGGGCGTCGGCCGAGGGATGATCGCCAAGGGCAAGGCTCTGAGAGGCGTCATCGAACGGCTGTGCAGTCTGCACTGCAACCATGGCGGCAGGGATGTCATCGACCAGTGCCAGCGAATCCGTCGGCTTTTCTGCTGGAAGTTCCAGCAACTCGTCATTTTCTGGCAACACAAATACGCAACGGCAAATCGAACAGCGGAGTTTGGCGCCCGCCTTTGCCTTTTCATCGGGCAGGCGATACACGGTGCTACACTGAGGACACGTGACGTTCATGATGAAATCTCCCACTCTTTCACGACGTATGGAAGGTCGTTGAACTTTCTGCTTCATCGGCGGCTGGCGATACTCTGTGTTTGCCGCTGGGTCTATTCTATGAGGAAGCGACACGGAATGTCAAAGACAGATTACCGTGAAAAGCACTCTATACTATCGGCGTATCAGATCCATGAGGAACTGCTTCATCTCAGGTCCGGGAATATAGCCCGGTTCGCTCACTTCGATGTGGCCTTTGCGGTTGTAGATGACATTGAACGGGATAGCATTGATCCTGTAAGAGCGGGACAGGTCGGCGCCCCCATAGAAGACGGGATAGGCGTTCTGTACGCCAAGGCTTTTCACGAAAGCGTCTGCCTCACGGATATCCTGATCGATGGCTACCCCGATGATAAGCAGTTCTTCTTCAGGGATCTCCTTGCGCATCTGCATGAGTTCGGGGATCTCGCGACGGCACGGACCGCAGAATGCAGCAAAAAAGTTGACCAGAATGATCTTGCCGTGATTCGCCGCAAGAATATCAAGCAATTCGTAGGTCTTGATAGCTTTCAGAGGTTCAGCGCTGCTCTGGGTGAGGGGACGATGCTCTGCTGCACTGACCGGGATGGCGCTCAGAAAGACAGAGAGCGCCAGACAGCAGCAGAGTATGCCTCGAAAAGCCTTCGAAGTCATGGCAGAAGATATGATACGCATAAGGGCTCCTATGATCATGCTAGGGGAACAGGGTATGGTTTTGTTCACTGAACTTTTTTAGGTGTACTGAAAATCGTTGAAAACGCCAACCTTAAACTATAGGATATGCTCTGGCGGCTGATACTTATCGAGGGAATGCCGCTGATAAGGAAGAAAGAATGAGCAAAAATCTCGACACGCAAGAGCCTGAACTCATCACCGCTTTCAGCGATGAAAGCGGGAGAGCTGCTTTGCACCCCTGTAATGATAGCCCAACGCAGCCTGCCGTTGATATTATTGATGTGACAGAGCTTTGCCCAGAGGCGGAAGTGCTGCAGGAGACGAAAAGATCTGCCTCTGGTGGATCTCGTCCGCGAGCTTCTGAAAATGGTATTTCCGAAGGGGCGGAACAGTGCGCCGAGGTGGAACTTGTCGACGATGATTTTGACGATCAGGTACATGAAGGTGAGCTGGTCAGCGATGATGCGTTCGACGAGAATTTTGCTCAGTTCGATGAAGGTCAGGATGACGTCATCGATCTTGGAGGCAATCTTCCTGCGATTTCCGAGACCAGACTTCCCAGCATAGCCGTTCGCGATAACCTGCAGAGCTACTTGAAAGAAGTGAGCCGGTTCCCTCTGCTGGATCCTGAAGAGGAGACTCAGCTGGCGCGACGTGTGCGCGATCATGGTGACAGTGAGGCGGCTTTCCGTATCATTTCTTCCCATCTGCGCCTTGTCGTCCGCATCGCCATGGATTTTCAGCGCCGCTGGATGCAGAACGTACTCGACCTTATCCAGGAGGGCAACGTGGGCCTGCTTCGGGCCGTCAACAAGTTCGACCCGGATAAAGGTATCAAATTTTCCTACTATGCCTCGTTCTGGATCAAAGCCTATATCCTGAAATTCATTATGGATAACTGGCGCATGGTCAAGATAGGTACGACTCAGGCCCAGCGGAAGCTGTTCTACAACCTCAACAGGGAACGGCAGAAACTCATCCTGCAGGGCTTCGATCCTGATGCCGCCCTGCTCTCTCAGCGACTGGGCGTCACGCAGGATCAGGTCCTGGAAATGCAGCAGCGCCTCGATGCGGGGGATGTCTCTCTCGACGTACCCGTAAGCGATGAGAATGGCAGTGCTTCGCGCATGGATTTTCTCCCAGCGCTTGGTCCCGGGGTCGAAGATGATATCGCCGGGGCGGAAGTTGCCCGTCTTGTGCGGAGCAGTATCGAAGAACTGCTTCCTTCGCTTTCCGAGAAAGAGATCTATATCCTCGAAAACCGTCTGCTCACCGATGAACCTGCCACACTGCGCGAAATAGGCGAACGCTATAACGTGACCCGTGAGCGTATCCGTCAGCTGGAAGCGCGGCTGCTCGAAAAGTTGAAAGCCCATCTTGGCCAGGGTATTCGGGATTGTTCTGAAGACTGGATAAATCAATAACTTATACAAGGCGCATGACATTTATGTTCGCGTTTTCCTCCCCCTCCTCCCTTGGCAGGATGTTGCCTTCACGCCCGCTGGCAAAACGGTTTCTGCTCGCATCCACACTCAGTCTCCTGATCCTTCCTCTGGGATGTAATGCTACCGGAGCTTCGGTAGCTGACTGGCAGACCGCCTCTTCGGAGACGTTTCTGAGCAAGGAACAGATGGAGCGGGGCCGGTATTCTCTTCAGGCAGAACTGACCTTTGCCCAGTTGAAACTCAGCAAAGCGCTGATGAGCGATGATCATGATGCAGTTCTCGAGGCGGCGAACAGTCTGCTTGAGACTTCCCCGCGTGGCGGCGTGTTCAGCGCTTCGGCAGTTGTCGATGCTGCGATCTGGCTGTTGGCGCATGAGCATGAAGAGGAAGCCATGGAGCTTGTTGAACGCTCCTCTGCCATCATGCCAGAGGAACTTCCTCTCAT
>JAFWYI010000086.1 GCA_017522745.1 Mailhella sp. | reverse complement strand
TAGGATCACTTCACGATATCGAACTTATCCACTTCCACTTCCGAGTCGCCGGCGAACTTGGTGTCCACCTCGCCCCAGATGCGGATGACGTTTTCCGGCGTTACGGTACGCCCATGGAAGAGATCATCGTCGAATTCGATGATGATCTTGCCGGTAGCATCCTGAAAAACATATTCTTCGCGCTCAGGACCAGTGGAAAGGATACGCCCTTCCAGCACGCAGGGAGCCTCGTCTCTGGCCTTGAGGGCCTTGGCTACGGTATCCACAGCAGCCTGAGCGCCGGGCCCCTGGAAACCGCCGGGCTGGACAGGCGCGGCGGCTCCGCTTTCGAACGCGGCAAAGGCAGGGGCGGCGAGAACGAACGTGAGTGCGGAAGCCATGAGAAAACGCATGGTATACTCCTTAAGGTTAGAGAGGACAGTCTTTCCCTCTTTTTACCAAATCCCTAGTGACCGAATCAAGTATGGAAAAGATTTTGTAAGACTTCCCTCACGCCTAGCAGGGGATGTAGCCCTGCGAGAGCATATACAGCAGGTCACGCATGTGCGCCACGTTGGGGGCGTACAGGATGAAGCCGTCGGGGTGTCCTGTCATGGCGATGATACCGTCTGCGGGATGGCGGCGTACCAGCTCTTCCACACTGCGGGCCATGGCCGGAGTGCCGAACGCGGCTTCGGGCGCCGTGGCCGGAGCCTGCCCTTCGATGAGCTGACCGAAGAGACCGGCATGATGCAGATGGATGACACAGCCTGTTTCCGGCGAGGCCGCATAGACCGCCGCATGGGTCATGGACTCCGAGCTGGCCTGCATGGGACCGCGCGACCGCACGGTGTTGGCGTCGATATCGCAGTCCGTGACAAGGCAGTAGTGCTGGGGACCGAGTTCCGCGAGATGCCCGGTGGATGTGGCAGACACGACGAACTGCCCCGCGGTTTCGTCCTCGCCAGCCACACGCAGAGAGACGTTGCCATAGCTCACGCCGTTTTCGAGTACACCTATGAGACCTGCCTTCACGAGATCGGTACGCAGGTCGTTGAGTTCCTGCCATGACGGATGCTCGGGGGCAGGTCCGGCGCTATGGACACAGGAATATTTTATATAACCTTCATCTTGCATAGACTTTCCTTTCACATGAGCTTTGCCTGTCCGGGACACGTTGTACGGACTCTGGGCTTGCACGCACTCGGCCTCACTGACGCCGCGAGTAAATCGCGGCTGTTCGCCGACTGCGGGACGACCGACTGAAGTCAGGTCGTCTGGGGCATAGACTTTCCTTTCACATGAGCTTTCCCAGTCCGGGACACGTTGTACGGTCTCTGGGCTTGCATGCACTCGGCCTCACTGACGCCGCGAGTAAATCGCGGCTGTTCGCCGACTGCGGGACGACCGACTGAAGTCAGGTCGTCTGGGGCATAGACTTTCCTTTCACATGGGCTTTGCCTGTCCGGGACACGTTGTGCGGACTCAAGGATTGAGCGTCCCTATTTAAAGGATAGGGCAGACGCCCCCTCCCCTCACGACATCATTTCTGCTCCGGGTACAGACCCAGAACACCTTCTTCCGATGCCGGACACACGCCGCGTTCGGTGATGAGCCCGCTGATGAGCCGGGCTGGCGTCACGTCGAAGGCCCAGTTGCGCGCAGGCGTGCTTTCCGGGCAGATGAGGACGCTGGCAGTGCGGGGAGCTTCCGCGCTGGTCGCCCCCTGTTCCGTTGTGCCTTCCTCATCCTGCAACGCGCCGGT
Source organism: Mailhella sp. (assembly GCA_017522745.1). Classification (GTDB taxonomy): domain Bacteria; phylum Desulfobacterota; class Desulfovibrionia; order Desulfovibrionales; family Desulfovibrionaceae; genus Mailhella. Next base: position 3,229 of record JAFWYI010000086.1, on the reverse strand, counting down.
CATCACACGCACCTCATCGGCGGAGCGTTCCTCGATGGGTATCTCGCGCACGCCGTCGCGCAGGGCGAAATCGAAGGTGGAGGAAGGAAGCGCGATATAGAACGGCACGCCGTTGTCCGCGGCGGCAAGAGCCTTGAGGTACGTGCCTATCTTATTGGCGGCGTCGCCACAGCGGGTCACGCGGTCGGCCCCGGTGATGACCATGTCCACCATGCCGTGCTGCATGAGATGCCCGCCTGTATTGTCCGCGATGAGACTGTGCGGCACGCCGTGCTGACCAAGCTCCCACGCGGTGAGGCTGGCGCCCTGATTGCGGGGGCGGGTCTCATCCACCCAGACGTGGACAGGGATGCCCGCATCGAAAGCCGCATAGATGGGCGAAAGCGCGGAACCGTGGTCCACGAAGGCCAGCCACCCGGCATTGCAGTGCGTGAGGATGTTCACCGGCTGTCCGGGCTTCTTCGCGGCGATGGCCTCGATGATGCCCTTACCGTGTTCACCGATGCGGCGGCAGAATTCGGCATCCTCGTCGGCTATGGTCTGCGCTTCGGCAAAAGCGGCGGCCGTGGCTGCGGCACCGTGCAGTCCTTCGAGGGCGCTCTGCTGACGCTTCAGGGCCCAGACGAGATTGCTGGCCGTGGGGCGGGTGACACGCAGGGCCTCCATGCTCATGGCCATGCGCACGCGGAACTCTTCCGCAGAAAGATGTTCGGCTTCGCGGGCCGCCAGCCAAACGCCATAGGCGGCCGTCGCGCCGATGAGCCCGGCACCGCGCACCCACATCTCGCGGATGGCGCGGCAGACTTCGGCCACGCTGTGCAGGTCGATGATGCGGAATTCGTGGGGCAGCACGGTCTGGTCGATGATGCGGAGTACGGCCTGTGCGCCCTCGCCCTCGACCCAGATGGTGCGATAATGACGACCTTGTACGTTCATGGTTCCGTCCTACTTGATGCGCAGTTCCAGAGAGTTGCGGTTCAGCGGCACGAGGGCCACACGGCCTGTGTTCTTCATGTCGAACACGAGGCGGGTCTTGTCCTCATGCTGGCCCACGCGTACTGCGGCGATGAGCCGGTTGCTGGGCACTTTAGGGAGTTCGATGTTCCAGTTGCCGGCAAGGTCGAGGACCACACGGTCGGGATCTTCAAGCACGTAGTAATGCCCCACCATGGGCGCGTTGCCCTTCAGCACCAGCTTGATGAGACTGCCCTTCATGGCGAACTTGGCAGAAGTTATCACGCGGTCGTAGCGCGAGGCAGGCTGTTCGGTGGCGAGCCCGCCTTCCACAGGAGCAAGGCGTCCGGCGCGGGCATCGGCAAGGGCGGCATCCACGGCAGAGACCTTGCTCGAAGGCTTGGCGCTCTCCGCCTTGCGGGGCGTCTTCCTGCTTTCCTCAGATGCCGTGGCTTTCTTCTCCGCTTTTGCGACTCCAGCTTTGGGAGCTTCAGCCTTGACGGCAGACTTCACAGCCTTCTTCTCTGCAGGGGCGGAGGCTTTCACGGCGGGGGCCGTGCCGCTGTCTGCCACAGGAGCCGTCACCTTCTTTTCGGAGGAAGCGGAAATTTCCTGTGCGGTTTTTCCTGCTGCTTCGCCCGAAACCTTTTCCTCTTTGGCGGCACTGGCGACCATCGCGGCGGCTCTTTCCATGGCCTCGCGTTCAGCCTTGGCCGCAGGGGAAGCCGCCTTGGCAAGGGCAAGCGCCTTCACACTGGCGGAAAGGGACTTCTTTTCTTCGACCTTCGCGGGGGCGGCAGGCGCGGTGTCCTTCTCGGCGGCGGCAGGAGTGTTATGCGCGATCACGACCTCGATACTGATGGGGTCGAGCGTCTCAGAAGAAGACGTCGGCACAGCTTTCCGCGCGTCTTTCTCGGCGGCCGCAGGAGCCTCTGAAGCCGCAGGGGCAGAGTCCACCTTCCGGGGCGAAGGAACATCCGTCGCGACAACGCCCGGCAGTCTGCCGATGACTTCGAGCCGGCCGACCTTCTGGGCCATGCCGTCGTCCCGCAGGAGCATGCCGGCAAGCACAGCCACGATGAACATCCCCACGGCATACGCGCAAAGGCGCATCACTCTCATAATCATATCCTCATTCTGTTCCGCAAATATGGGGAACATCTGTCTTTTGCTTTTCTATAGCCCACTTCGCGCAAAAATCAAAGTGCGCCTCGGTGCGCCGCCCCTCCGCTCTGGCGGCATCGCGGTCTGCACCAACGACTGGCAGGCTTCCCCGTGTAGACGGCAGCCGCGTTTTAATATAGGGATGGACTCAAAGATACCAGACCATTCAAGATCTGAACTCCCCCCATAGCGAGTCTGCCATGTCTGATAGATCGACCAGCTGCTGCCACCTGCCGGAAAACGCGCCTTTCCATTCCTACGAAGATGTCATCCACCATCTGGACAGCCTTGGCCTGTTCCACATGGACATGGGGCTGGGCCGCATGGAGCGTGCGCTTTCAGCTCTGGAACTGAACAGCCTCCACTGCCCTGTGGTTCAGATCGTGGGGACCAACGGCAAGGGCTCCACATCTACCTTCCTCCAGTCCATCGCCATGGCCCACGGCCTTCATGTGGGGCTCTACACCTCGCCGCATTTCGTCTATCCTGAAGAGCGCATCAAGCTCGACCACACCATGCTGCCGCGCCGCGTGTGGCCCGCCTTTGCCGGCGAAGCCGTATGCGTGGAAAAAGACCTCACCTACTTCGAACTGCTCACCGTGCTGGCCGCCTCCGCCTTCGAGCGCAGCGACTGCCAGCTCATGATCTTCGAAGCCGGGCTCGGCGGCCGCTACGACGCCACCACCGCACTCCCGGCCGACATGGTCTGCTTCGTGCCTATGGGGCTCGACCACACCGGCGTGCTGGGCGATACCATCGCCGCCATCGCCGACGATAAATCCGACGCTCTGCGCCCCGGTATGAGCATGGCCGTGAGCGCCCCCCAGCCCCGCGACGCCCAGCGCATCATCGAACGCAAAGCCTCCGAACGCGGCATCCCGCTCTGCGCCACGCCCTCGCGCTACGGCTGTGACGGCACGGACGAAGGCCTTGCCCTGTGGAACACCCTGCCCGCCGATCTGCGCCAGCTCGCCGTCCTGCCCGAGGACGCGAAGCTCGGTCTGCATGGTCCATACCAGCGCATCAACGCCCAGACCGCCCTCTTGGCGTGGGTCCTGCTCTGCCACAAGTACGGCTGGAAGACCGATGCCGCCGCCATCGCGCGCGGACT
>JAFWYI010000085.1 GCA_017522745.1 Mailhella sp. | reverse complement strand
TGGAAGCCGACGGCATCGCCTGCGACCGCAAGAACATCATCCTTGTGGACGAATATCAGGCCACGTCCCGTCCCGGCGTGTTCGCCGGCGGCGACGGCACCTCCGGCCCCCGCTCCAAGGGCCCCAGCGTCCTCATCCACGGCATGGCTCAGGGCACCATCGGCGCCCATGCCATCGCCAGCTATCTGGAAGGCAACACCTCTCCGTTCATCGCCCGTGAACGCATCAGCCAGCTCATCAAGCAGGCCGGTCTGTTCGGCGAAGATCCTGTCTGCGGTCAGGAACAGAAGCCCCGTGTGAAGATGAACGAGCTCGAACCTGCCGAACGCGCCCACAACTTCAAGGAAGTGGAACTGGGCATGTCTCAGCAGGAGGCATGGCAGGAAGCTAAGCGCTGCATGCGCTGCTACCGCATCATGTCCGTCGTCACCCGCTCTTCCATCCCCGGCATCAACGCCTAACCGTGCGAGGAAAACGCCATGAAAGCATACATCAATGGCCGTGAATACAGCTTCGAGCAGGGGGAGACCATCCTTCAGGTCGCCAAGCGCAACGGAGTCTTCATCCCCACGCTCTGCCATTTCCACGCGCTGGATCATAAGCCCGGCACCTGCCGCGTCTGCCTTGTGGAAGTGACCGACGCTCAGGGCAACACCAGCATCGTCACCTCCTGCAACACCCCCATGCAGGACGGCATGAAAGTGGATACCCGCTCCAGCAGCGTCCGCAAGATGCAGAAGCTGCAGGTGGAACTCATCTTTGCCGACCATGACCAGAACTGCATCGCCTGTGCCCGCCACGGCGACTGTGAACTTCAGTCCCTCGGCGAATACGTAGGTCTTTCCACCAACCGCTTCGCCCCCCGCATCGCTATCGACCGCCCGCTCGACGATACCATGCGCGGCATGGTGCGCGATATGACCAAGTGCATCCGCTGCTTGCGCTGCGTGGAAGTGTGCCGCAAGGTCCAGGGCGTGGCCGCCCTCACCGTGGACGGCACCGGCGTGAACGCCCATGTGGGCGTGGGCATGGCCCCCTCGCAGAACATCTCCGCCTGCATCCAGTGCGGCCAGTGTACCATCGTGTGCCCCACCGGCGCCCTTGCCGAACGTGACCAGAACGACGAAGTCCTCGACTACATCGCCGATCCTGAACTCACCACCGTGGTGGCCTTCGCGCCTTCCGTCCGCGTGGTGCTGGGTGAAGCCTTCGGCTTCGGTCCCGGAGAAAACGTGGAAGGCCGCCTCGTCGCCGCCCTGCGCCGCATCGGCTTCGATATCATCACCGACACCGACTTCGGTGCCGACGTGGTCATCATGGAAGAAGGCACGGAACTCCTGCACCGCATCAAGGAAGGCGGCAAGCTGCCCATGTTCACCTCCTGCTGCCCCGGCTGGATGAACTACGCCGAAAAGCATTGCCCTGAAAGCCTGCCCTACATCTCCAGCACCCGTTCGCCTCAGGCCGTGCAGGGTGCCCTGTGCAAGACCTACCTGTGCGACAAGATGGGCATCTCCCCCAAGAAGATGCGCACCATCTCCATCATGCCCTGCACCGCCAAGAAGGACGAAGCGGCTCGCCCGCAGCTCCACACCAACGGCATAGCCGATACCGACGTGGTGCTTACCGTGCGTGAACTCGCCCGCCTGCTGCGCCGCTGCGGCATCGACCTCACCACGATCGAACCGGAAGCCTTCGACAACCCCTTCATGAGCGACTCCACCGGCGCGGCCGTCATCTTCGGCACCACCGGCGGCGTTATGGAAGCGGCTGTGCGTACCGTGTACGCCGTTCTCAACGGCAAGGAACTGCCCGGCATCGACGTGCAGCCCATCCGCGGCGAATCCGCCATGCGTGAAGCTGATGTGGACCTCGGCGAAGGCAACGGCGTCATCAAGGTCGCCATCTGCCATGGTCTTGCCGCCGCTCATAAGCTGGTGGATGAGGCCGTTGCCGGCACCTCGCCCTACACCTTCATCGAAGTGATGGCCTGCCCCGGCGGCTGTGTGGACGGTGGCGGCACCTGCCGCGTGAAGGGCGAATACCATCCCAACGCTTCCAAGCGCATGCAGGGCCTTTACAAGATCGACAAGGCCATGCCTCGCCGCCAGTCCCATCTGAACCCGCAGGTGACGCAGCTCTACAAGGATTTCCTTGGCGAGCCCAACTCCCATCTGGCTCACGAACTGCTGCACACCCACTACTCGGACCGCAGCAAGGTGCAGAAGGAAAGCATCACCGCCACCAAGAACAAGCTCACTCTTACCGACATCTGATGCGGGGTCGAAAGGGGAAAACAAGGTCGTGAAAAGCCTTTTCCCGTTCCCCTAAAATGGCCGTTTTAACCGCACCACGTCTAGAAAAAATGGAGATCTCCCCTTGTTCCGTATCCTGCCGGGAAGGGGAGATCTCTCTTGTTCCGAGCCATGTAAAGTTTACGTTAAGTTATGGAAACTCCTTGACAATATAGTTCCCTGACCTATACGTTCAGCAGAACGCATCCCCTCTAGGAGGTTTCCCATGGGCACGTTTGCCATCAAGACCGTTAAAACCGGGCTGAGGTTCGACCTCAAAGCCGGTAACGGTGAGATCATCGCTTCCTCAGAAGTCTATTCCAGCTCCGCCGCCTGCTATAAGGGCATCGAGAGCGTGCGCCGGAACGCGTCCGACGCCAAACTGGAAGACCAGACTGTGGAAGACTTCGCTAAAGTCACTAATCCGAAGTTCGAAGTGTACGTCGACAAGGCCGGTGAATTCCGCTTCCGCCTGAAGGCCAAGAACGGCGCCATCATCGCTGCTTCCGAAGAATACAAGAGCAAGGCATCCTGCCTGAACGGTATCGAAAGCGTGCGGACCAACGCTCCCGATGCCAAGATCTTCATCGTTCAGCCCGAGTGATGCTCACCGCTGAGGCGCTTGCTGGTACGCCTGAAGGAAAGCCGCCCCTGTGGGCGTTTTTTTCATGCGCCGGATCCGTGATTTACCGCTTGACAAAAGCCCTATTTTTCCTCTAAATAAGAATCACTCCTGCATGACTGACGGAATTTCGCGGATTACCGCGGGGAAGTGCAGAAGTTTCTAGCCGACCGTCTGGGCGAATCAGTTATGCACTGACTCGCCCTTTTTTTATTTCCGGGCGATATAAGGCGGCCCCGCCGCAAGGAGAATCTTTATGGAAAGCAGAAACTGGGATGGATTCATCAAGGGTGAATGGACCGATACCATCGACGTTCGCGGCTTCATCCAGCTCAACTATAAGGAATATACCGGCGACGATTCCTTCCTCGCCGAAGCTACCCCCCGCACCAAGGCCCTCATGAAGAAGGTCGAAGGTCTCTTCGCTCTGGAACGCCAGTTCGGCGGCGTGCTGGATGTGGACACCTCTACCGTTTCCTCCCTCACCAGCTATTCCCCCGGCTACGTCGACAAGGACAACGAACTCATCTTCGGCCTCCAGACCAACCGCCCCCTCAAGCGCGGCGTGAACCCCTTCGGCGGCATGCGCATGGCCAAACAGGCCTGCGAAGCCTACGGCTACAAGCTCTCCGACAAGGTGCAGGAAGAGTTCCGCTTCCGCACCACGCATAACGAAGGCGTGTTCCGCGCCTACACCGACGAGATGCGTGCTGCTCGTAAGTGCCATGTCATCACCGGTCTGCCCGATGCCTACGGTCGCGGCCGCATCATCGGCGACTACCGCCGCGTGGCCCTTTACGGCGTCGATCGCCTCGTGGAAGAAAAGAAGAAGGACAAGGCCGCTATCGGCGTGATGGACCTCGACGCTGAAAAGGTGCGCCTCACCGAAGAACTGTTCCAGCAGATCGCCTTCCTCGGCTTCATGAAGGAAATGGCCGCCATGTACGGCTTCGACATCTCCAAGCCCGCCGCCAACCTCAAGGAAGCCATCCAGTGGACCTACTTCGCCTACCTCGCTTCCATCAAGGAACAGAACGGCGCCGCCATGTCCCTCGGCCGCGTTGCCACCTTCTTCGACATCTACGCTGAACGCGACCTTGAACGCGGCGACATCGACGAAGCCGGCATCCAGGAACTCTTCGACGACTTCGTCATCAAGCTCCGCCTTGCCCGCCACCTCCGCACGCCCGAATACAACGAACTCTTCGGCGGCGACCCCATGTGGATCACCGAAGCCGTGGGCGGTATGGGCGAAGACGGCCGCACCCTCGTTTCCAAGTCCAGCTTCCGCATCCTGAACACGCTCTACACGCTCGGTTCCTCTCCCGAACCCAACCTCACCGTGCTGTGGTCGAACCAGCTCCCCATGCCCTTCAAGCGCTTCTGCGCCAAGGTCTCCGTGGATACCGACTCCATCCAGTACGAGAACGACGACGTGATGCGCCCCCTCTACGGCGACGACTACGCCATCGCCTGCTGTGTTTCCGCCATGCGTGTGGGCAAGCAGATGCAGTTCTTCGGTGCCCGCTGCAACCTCGGCAAGCTGCTCCTCATCGCCCTGAACGGCGGCTACGATACCACCAGCAAGATGCACATCGGCCCGCAGATGGACGTGATGAACGTGGAAAAGCTGGACTTCGACGCCGTGATGGAACGCTACCAGATCTATCTCGAATGGCTGTGCCACCTCTACGTGAACACCATGAACGTCATCCATTACATGCATGACAAGTACGCCTACGAGAAGACGCAGATGGCCCTGCACGACACCAGCGTGGAACGCCTCATGGCCTTCGGCATCGCCGGTCTCTCCGTGGTGGCGGACTCCCTGAGCGCCATCAAGCACGCCAACGTCAAGCCCCTGCGCGACGACTACGGCTTCATCGTGGACTTCAAGACCGAAGGCGACTTCCCCAAGTTCGGCAACGATGACGACCGCGTGGACCTCATCGCCAAGGATATGGCCCACCGCGTGATCACCGAACTGCGCAAGACCCCCACCTATCGCAACGCCATCCACACCCTTTCCGTGCTTACCATCACCTCCAACGTGATGTACGGCAAGAACACCGGTGCCACCCCGGATGGCCGCAAGGCTGGCGAAGCCTACGCCCCCGGCGCCAACCCCATGCATAACCGCGAAGAGAACGGCGCCCTCGCCTCGCTGAACTCCGTGGCCAAGATCAGTTACGACGACTGCCGCGACGGTATCTCCAACACCTTCTCCATCACGCCCGAAGCCCTCGGTCGTGAAGAAGGCGAACGCGTGGGCAACCTCGTGGCCATCCTCGACGGCTACTTCGCCAAGAAAGCCCATCACATCAACGTGAACGTCCTCAACCGCGAAACGCTCATGAAGGCTTACGAAGACCCCGAAGCCTACCCCAACCTCACCATCCGCGTGTCCGGCTACGCGGTGAACTTCCATAAGCTGTCTCGTGAACAGCAGAAGGAAGTCATCAGCCGTACCTTCCACGAGGCTGTGTAACGAACCATGCGAGGCGGCTGTCCACACGGGCGGCCGCCTTTTTCATTCCCGCGCCGAAAACTCGCCGCGCTTCCCCATCCCGTCCTCAGCAACACTTCGGAGTCCTCATGAACGGTCGCTTCCATTCCTTCCAGAGCCTCGGCACCTTAGACGGCCCGGGGGTACGCTTCGTAGCCTTCGCGCAGGGCTGCCCGCTGCGCTGCGGCTGCTGCCATAACCCGGACACGTGGGACCCCGCAGGTGGTAAGGAATGGACGGCGGAAGCCATCCTGCAGAAAGCCCTGCGCTTCCGCGAGTACTTCGGGGAAGAAGGCGGACTCACCATCTCCGGCGGCGAACCGCTCATGCAGGCGGAGTTCTGCGCGGAGCTGTTCCGGCTCTGCCACGAGGCCGGGCTGAACACCTGCCTCGACACCTCTGGCTGCATCCTCAATGACGATGTCGAAGCCCTGCTGGTCGAGACCGACCGCGTCCTGCTCGACATCAAATACGTGACCGAAGAGAAGTACCGCGCCCACGTTGGCTGCGGGCTCGCCGCGCCCATGCGCTTCCTTGCGCGGCTCGACGAGCTGGGCAAGCCCACAACCCTGCGGCAGGTGACTATCCCCGGTCTGAACGACGACGAGGAGAGCGTGCGCGAACTCATCCGCATCGCGGAAGCGCACCCCTGCGTGGACAAGCTGGAACTCCTGCCTTTCCGCAAGGTCTGTCAGGTGAAATACGACGACATGGGCCTGCCCTTCCCCTTTGCGGACATCCCCTCGCCCGAAAGCACCGTCATGACCAGCCTGCGTGCGCTCATCCCGACGCATCTCAACGGAGAAAGCGAAAGCGGCGTGAAAGGTCGCGCCGTACACTGCGAACTTTCCAGCGGCAAGAAAAAGACCGGCTGCTGATCCTTACTCAAAATAAAAGAACAGCGTGTCTCATCCGGGTTCTCTCCGGACAGGACACGCTGTTCGTATTTTTATGGGTGCAGGGGCATTCAGCAGGGCTGGTCTTCACCCCGGCGGTGGAGTTCGAAGCGGAAACGCTGACGGATCTGCGGGTACTTCTCCCTGTCCACCTCTTCCATGAACATCTCGTAGGGGCGTACCCACGTTTCCTTCGTGCCGTACAGGGCGCGATAGACCACATAGCGCTCGTCCGTTTCGGAGTGGCGGGCCCAGCTCACGACCTCGTAAAGGTATTCCTCCTGCGGGTCCTGGATGAGTTCCCGCTTGAAATGCTTCACGATATCGCCCGGCTGGAAACGGAGCATCGTTTCTTCGTGCGGCATGGACTGCGACCTCCCGCCCTACCAGAGGAGCGGCACTATCGCCGTCACGAGGATAGCCGGAAGCACGGAGAACGATTCCCGGCTGCCGCCTTTGAGCAGGCATATCTGCAATGCCGTCATGGCCGCATACACGAGTACCCCGGCAAGGAGCCCCACACCGACGCCGGCAAGCGAAAGGCTGATGGGCGTTATGCCCGTGTACACCGCGAACAGCCCCAGATAG
>JAFWYI010000084.1 GCA_017522745.1 Mailhella sp. | reverse complement strand
GGGCAGTTCGATTCTGTCCCTCGGCACCACCGAATTTCTGCTCCGTTGAAAAACGGAGCTTTTTTTATGCGACAGCCCGGAATGCTTACAAAACGTAGCATCCCGGGCTTCTTATTTTTCTCTGATGAGGATTGAAAAGACTATGCGAAGGTCGCTCCGGGCCACACGGATCAATGGCCCACAACGCTCTCCCTACCCCTTCTGCTCTGCCCTGCGGCGAGCACGCGCTTCGGCCGCTTCGAGCGAGTCAAAGCCGTAGGCCTTGGCGGTATGTTCCGCCACGATAAACGCAAGGTTACGCCCTTCGGCGCTCAGGCGGCGAACATGCTCACGGTAACGACGCAGCGTCTCCAGCGAATACGTCTTGAGTTCGCCATCCATGTACGTTTCAAAGGAGGTCACCCACGGCGTATCCTGCGACTTCCTCAAGGGACGTCCTCCGGCACGCATGAAGGGATATGCCGAGTCCACTTCTGCTTCCCAGCGCACCTGGATATCCACGAGTTCCCGGACCAGCTCAAGACGTTCCAATGAGATTTCCGGCAGACTCGCCCGGACCTCCATGAATTCTGAAGGATGCGTGCTTTCCATCATCCAGGCATACTTTTCCATGGGCAGGTTCCGCCCGCAGGCATCAGCATCTATAAGATCCTGCCGATAGCTGGCAAGCATCTCATCGCTCCAGCCCTTGAACTGGCAGGCGCGCATCTTCTTGAAAAAATCTTCGTCGTTCTGACAGCTCGCCTTGCCTCCGCGATTATTGACCGCACTGAACATCACCCATTCGCGGCTGCACAGTTCCTCGATAAGAAGCGTTCTTTCCATAGTCATTCTCCGTTCCAGTGTTACGAACAACTTGTACGACCATTAAATATAAACATTATCGCTAATTCAAGAAAAAAGCAGGACTCACTCAGAAAAACTTTTTGCCGTCCGCTTATACATTATTTGGTAAAATGTTTATCCATATAAAATAGCTATGGAGTTTTAAAAGCGTTGATGCTAAAAAATCAATGACAAATACCATGGAGGAACCCCATGAACGAGCAACTTTACAAAAACATCAAACAGGTATTGCAGAACTTTGACGAAATCGCCGGCAACGGCAAACCGGTCTGCCTTTTCATCACCGGGCCGGACCTCGCCATCCTTGCCGCTCTCCGTCAGCCCGGAGTCCCGCTTCGCATCGAACACATGGCCAAAGGCAAAGCCTACACCTGCGCCCGCATGGGCTGCTCCACGGCAGCTCTCCATCAGCGCCTCCTCAAGGAACAGCTCAGCCTTGCGGACTTCATGGATAACAACCTCACCTCCATGCAGGGCGGCGTTCCCCTCCTCGCCGATGATGGCACCATCCTTGCCGGTATCGGTGTGAGCGGTCGTCTTCCCGAAGAAGACGAGGCCGTAGCCCTGAAAGTGCGCGAGCTGCTTTCTGCCTGATCCCATCCCCTTATCATGACCTGCAGGGAGGCCCTACCTCTCATTTCCCTGCCCAGCTCACCATGCAAAAAGGCCGGACTCAACGCCCGGCCTTCTTTTTATTCAAATTTCATACCCTTCTTTTCCAGCTCTTTCATCTTGCGGAAAATAGTACTCCTATCCACCTGAAGAGCTTTAGCGATGTTGGCGATGTTGCCATACTTACGCAGAGCCGCCTGAAGGACCACGCCTTCCATATCTTTGACGATCTCCTTATAGCTACGGCCATCGAAATTCACTGTGGAAAGGGCCTCGCTGGCCTCTCCTGCTTTAGGAAGGCAGGCAAACGGAAGGTGTGACGGCAGGATGACGCTATCTGCACAGGTAACTGCCAGCCCCTGAACCATGTTCTTCAGTTCGCGCACATTGCCAGGCCAGCCATAACTCTGCATGCAGTTATCGGCCTCGGCAGAAAACTCCATCTTGCGGCCGTACTTGTGGCTGTAAAAATCAAGGAACATGTGGGCCATGGGCAGGATATCGTCGCGACGATCCCGCAGGGGCGGTATATTGAGAACAGCGATCTTGAGGCGATAATAGAGGTCGCTGCGGAACTCTCCCGCGGCGATGGCCTTTTCCAGATCCTTGTTCGTGGCCGCAACGACGCGCACATCGAGACGCTTTGTGGTCGTGGAACCCACGCGCTGTACTTCGCCATCCTGAAGGAAACGGAGCAGACGCGTCTGCATGCCGATAGGCAGTTCACCTATCTCGTCGAAGAAGACCGTACCGTTGGCGGCGGCTTCGATAAGACCGACCTTACCGTTACGATTTGCCCCGGAGAACGTACCTCCCACATAACCGAAAAGTTCGGTTTCGATGAGCTGAGGCGAAATACTGCCGCAGTCGACCTTGATGAAGGGCTTGTCCGCCCGGGTGGACTCACTGTGGATACGGCGGGCCAGAACATCCTTGCCAACGCCGGTCTCGCCGAGGATGAGTACGGGGGCATCCGTCTGGGCGATGACATTGATCTTACCGCGCATGCTGGTCATCACGGCACTCTGCGCAACTTCCGGCATCTGCCGAATTTCGGTTCTGTGAGAGCTGCTGAGCTTAGAGAACACTTCCAGCAGTTCACGCTGGAAGGTGAGCTTGCCCTGCAGTTCCGCAAGGCGTGACTCGTCACGAAGCAGGGTCACGCAATACGCCACATTCCCAGCTTCATCAAAGATAGGATGCCCTTCGAGAACGAGACGCCTGCCATTGGCAAGAGTCTGAATCTTGGTCACCGCCTTACGAGTGCGGATGACCTCGGGGTTGATGGCCACGTCGAAGGCTTCCTGCCCGATAAACTCAAGGATATTATGTTCCACCATACTGTCATGGGGAATCCCAGTAAGTTTTTCGTGCATAGAATTCAGAAAGATCATCTTTCCGGTGGAGTCCGTTACACAAACGCCATCGTTGAACACATTCAACAGTTGTTCGATGTAATTATGCAACATTACTTCTCCTGCCATTTTATGATTTCCTATTTCCCATATCAAATTCAGAAGTAACGAGCAAACAAGTTATGTCACTCACAAAATAGCCCGGAGTGCAGAACACCCCGGGCATAGAAGTTCAGCTTTTATGAACTCATTACATGCCGTATCCAAGCACCTTGGGCAGCCAAGTGGCGATACCGGGGAAGAACACGATGAGCATCACGCAGAAGGTCAGCGTACCCACGTAGGGCAGAACGGCCACAGCGTTACGTTCCACAGAGATACCGGCGATGCGCGACGACACGAAGATGTTCACGCCCAGCGGAGGAGTGAGCAGAGCCGTTTCGTTGGTAAGCACAAGGATGATACCGAAGTGGATGGGGTCGATACCGAGCTGCACGATGACGGGCAGAAGCACGGG
>JAFWYI010000083.1 GCA_017522745.1 Mailhella sp. | reverse complement strand
GTGCTTTGGGCGGGGGAAGGGAAGAAACCTTTCTGGAGAACGGCTTTCGTCCCTTCCCCCGCACCCCCATCCCATCTTCCAACGACTTTTGGGTGGTTGAGGTTGCCCGATTCCCGAAGGACTCTTCGGCGGACTGGAAAGTCCGCCTGTCTTTTAGCGGATTTCCGGCAGGAAATCCAAGATGCCTTTAAAAACAGAAATTGTTCTGACGATAAGGAAAGTCCCATGCCCGAAATAAAGCCCCGCATCGAACTTCTGGCGCATACGCCCGATCCGCTGTCTCTCATCTATGCCGCGTTCCGTCAGTGCTACCATGCCGGTGAAGTGGCCGACATGTGGCCTTCGCTCACCTGCGGCAATATCCCGCGTGAGAAGCAGGCCGAGTTCGTGGGCAAGATCATGGAATCCGGCCATGCCAGCCCCATCGAGCATGTGAGCTTCACCTTCGCCATTTCCGGCGTATCCCGCGCGCTCACGCATCAGCTCGTGCGCCATCGCATCGCCAGCTACAGCCAGCAGAGCCAGCGCTATGTGGACGCTTCCAACATGGACTACGTGCTTCCGCCGGCCATTGCCGCCAACCCTCGCGCACGCGAACGCTACGAAGCCTTCATGAAGGAAGTGGGCAATGCCTACCGCGACATCAAGGCTCTGCTCGAAGAGGACGGCCGTGGCTTCTCCTCTCGCGAGGATGCGCGCATGGTACTTCCGCAGGCCGCCAGCACGAACATCGTGGTGTCCATGAACTGCCGCACGCTCCTGAACTTTTTCGAACATCGCTGCTGTACCCGCGCCCAGTGGGAGATCCGCGGCGTGGCCCGCACCATGCTCCGGCTCTGCCGTGAAGTGCTGCCCGAAGTGTTCGATCATGCCGGTGCCCGCTGCGAACGCCTCGGCTACTGCCCCGAAGGTGAAAAGTTCACCTGCGGCCGCTACCCTCTGCCGGAAAAGCGCTGAGTTTATTTGCCGGGAGGAAGAGCCTGTCCCTCCTGCCCCACACCTGCTGAAAAGAAGAAAGCCGTGATTCCGTTGTTTCAGGATCACGGCTTTCTGGCGTTATGTCGTGGGCTTACGCGAACAGCTCTTCCGCGTAACGCACGGTTTCCATGGCGTCTTTAGCGTAGCGGTCGGCCTTTATCATGTCGGCATATTCCTGCGTGAGGACGGCTCCGCCGACAACGACCTTGGCTCTTGCGCCGGCCTTGCGGAGCAGAGCGATGGTCTCTTCCATGGCAGGCACAGTGGTGGTCATCAGCGCGGAAAGACCCACGAGTTTCACATCGTGTTCAAGAGCGCAGTCCACGATCTTCTGCGGCGGGACATCCTTGCCGAGGTCGATGACATCGTAGCCGTAGTTGCTGAGCAGAGTGCGGACGATGTTCTTGCCGATGTCGTGGATGTCGCCCTTCACGGTGGCCAGCACTATCTTGCCCTTCGAGGGCTGATCGCTGGCGGGCATGGCGGCCTTCACGGCATCGAAAGCGTGCTTGGCGGCTTCGGCACTCATGAGGAGCTGGGGCAGGAACACGGTCTTGGCTTAGAAGCCCTTGCCGACAACGTCCAGCGCCGGGATGATCTGCGAGTTCACCACGTCCAGCGGGTCCATGGAGGCACACATCTGCGCGGCCAGAGCCCCGGCCTTATCCTTCAGCCCCTTCACGATGGCGTGCTTCAGCGGTTCGCCGGAGTCTGTCCCGAAGGTGGCCGCCGCGATGTTGCCAGCGGAACTCGTCACGGTCTGCGTGCTGAGCCCGGAAGCGAAGCCGATGTAGTCCGAGCAGTTGGCATCGAGCCCGCGAAGGGCGCGATAGCTGTGATAGACCTTCATCATTTCCACGGAGAAGGGGTTCATGATGGCGGCATCGAGCCCGGACTGAAGAGCCAGAGCAAAGAAAGTGGAAGTCACGAAGTCGCGGTTCGGCAGACCGAAGGAGATATTGGACACGCCGAGACTGGTATGCACGCCCAGGCGCTCTTCGATGAGGCGTATGCTTTCCAGCGTGACGTTGGCGCTCTGCGGATCGGAGGAAACGGCCATGGCCAGCGGGTCGACCACGATGTCGCGGCGGCTGATGCCGAAGGCTTCGGCCTTGGCCACGATGTCGGCCGCGATAGCATAGCGGCCTTCCGCCGTGTCCGGGATGCCGTCCGGTCCGATGGTGAGCGCTATCATCACGCCGCCGTATTTCTTCACCAGCGGGAACACGGCGTCCATGCTTTCCTGCTTGCCGTTCACGGAGTTGACCAGAGGCTTGCCGTTGCAGGCCCGCATAGCCTGTTCCATGGCAACGGGGTCCACGGTGTCGATCTGCAGCGGCAGGTCGGAAACGGCCTGGAGTTCGCGCACCACGTTGAGCATGAGGGACGGTTCGTCTATCTCGGGCAGACCCACATTGACATCGAGGATATGCGCGCCTGCTTCCTGCTGACGCACGCCTTCGTTGAGGATGTAGTCTATGTCGCCTTCACGCAGTGCCTGTTTGAAGCGGGATTTGCCCGTGGGGTTGATGCGTTCCCCGATGAGGATGGGGCCTTCGCCGATGCGCACCGCATGGGTATAGGAGGAGACGACAGTGTGAGTTTTCTTTTCCGGGCGGCGGAACGGCAGACCGGAGGTCTTTTCCACGGCTTTGCGGATGTATTCTGGGGCGGTGCCGCAGCAACCGCCGATGAGGCTGGCCCCGGCGTTCACGATCTCCACCATGAAGTCGGCGAAGCGGTCGGCATCCACGTCGAAGACGGTCCTGCCGTCCACGGTGCGGGGCAGACCGGCGTTGGGGTTCACGATGAGCGGAAGGCTGGTCTCCGCGGCAAGGCGCGGGACTATGGGCAGCATCTGTTCCGGACCGAGGGAGCAGTTCATGCCGAGGGCGTCCACACCCAGACCTTCGAGCATGGCTACCATGGCGGCAGGGTCGGCCCCGGTCATGAGTTTGGCCTGTGCATCGTACACGCAGGTGATGAACACAGGCAGGTCACAGTTTTCCTTGGCGGCGAGAACGGCGGCCTTGGCTTCATAGGAATCGTTGACGGTCTCGATGAAGATAAGGTCGGCACCGTGGCGGGCGGCGATGCGTATGCTCTTGGCGAAGATCTCCACGGCGTCCTCAAATTCGAGGTCTCCCAGAGGCTTGAGCATCCTGCCCAGCGAGCCCACGTCGAAGGCGGCCCAGCGATCGGCCTGCTGTTCCGGCGCAAGGCGGCTGATAGCCGTGCGCACATTGGCAAGACCAGCGGCGATGATGCTTTCCAGTTCGTCGCCGTATTTCAGGATGTTGGCGCCGAAGGTGTTGGCCGTGATGATATTCGCACCTGCGGCGAGGTACTGCGAGTGTATGTCGATGATATCCTCGGGGTGGGTGAGGTTCCAGCGTTCCGGCAGTTCGCCCGGCTTGAGACCGCGTGCCTGGAGCAGCGTACCCATGCCGCCGTCGCAGTAGGTTCGGGATGAATGTATCTTTTCCAGCAGAGTCATACGATAACCTCTCGGTAGATGCAGTTTTCCTTGGTG
Organism: Mailhella sp.; assembly: GCA_017522745.1. Classification (GTDB taxonomy): domain Bacteria; phylum Desulfobacterota; class Desulfovibrionia; order Desulfovibrionales; family Desulfovibrionaceae; genus Mailhella. The sequence continues at coordinate 6,100 of JAFWYI010000083.1, read as the reverse complement.
CAGAACATGCACTTGTTCCCGCAGGTGCGGGCCGAAGCTCCAAGCCCGATGACCGCCGTCACGGATTTCGTCGGCGTCATGAGCAGGGAATCGGAAAGCGTGATGCCCAGCGTGCGCCCCATGTCGAGGCATTGCATGAAATCTTTCTGATGATGGAGCGCGAAATCGCCGTAGCCGGGGCTGAAGCGATCGCAGTGTTTTTCTTCGTCCCGGGTGAGTTCCAGCTCCACGAGGTCGCACCATGATTCGATGGCTGAAGAGCCCAGCGCGTCGAGGACTGCACTGCGGCTGGGGCGCAGGCGGCTCCACTTCGCGATGAGCCTGTCGGGTCCTATGCCGATGGTGGCCGCGAAAAGCAGGGCGCTGTGACAGCCGGCAAGATGTTTCGCGAGGGACACGCTTTCGATGGGGCCGAAGCCGAGATCCACGCAGAACGTCGAGGGGACGATCACGGGTACGCGCACCCAGCAGGCACGCCCCTGCGCGGCGGCAAGCAGTTCCGCTTCGCAGGCGTCCATGAGTTCGAGGACGCTGTCGTCAGGTACGTTCTTTCCGTAGCCGAGGTAGCGCAGGGCCTCCTTCCTGTTCACCCGCAGTTCTCCGGGGGAGGAGACTCGCAGGGAGGGGATGATTCCTGACATGGTGCGTTTCCGCCTTTACGCGATGATGCTGGAGACGTTTTCCATGATGCGGCGGGCGATGACCGGTTTGTTCATGGAATAGACGTGTACCGCGGGGACGCCGTTGGCGAAGAGGTCGATGATCTGCTCCGTGGCGTAGGCAATACCGGCCTGCATCATGGCGTCGGGATTGGAGCCATAGCGATCGACGATGCGGACGAAGCGCTGGGGCAGGGCGGCACCGGAAATGGACATGATGCGCTTTATCTGTGCGGCATTGGTCACGGGCATGATGCCGGCCACGACAGGGACATGGATGCCGGCGTTGCGGGCGCGGTAGAGGAAATTGTAGAGGATATTGTTGTCGAAGAACATCTGGGTGGTGAAGAACTCACAGCCGCTGTCCGCTTTTTCCTTGAGGTAGCGCAGGTCAGCAAAGGAATCCTCGCTTTCCGGATGGGCTTCAGGGTAACAGGCCCCGCCGATGCAGAAGTCTCCGCCTTCTCTGATCTCGCGGATGAGTTCGGAGGCGTAGCGGTAGTCGGCGGAAGCGAGGTCGAAGCCCTGCGGGATGTCGCCGCGCAGAGCGAGGACGTTGGCGATGCCCTTGTCTTTAAGGGTGTCGGTGACACTGCGTACCTTCGCGCGCGAGGAGGACACGCAGGTCATGTGCGCCAGTGCGGGAACACCGAAATTCTTCTGGATATCTTCGGCGATATCTGCCGTGAAATCGGAGGTGCCGCCACCAGCGCCGTAGGTGACGCTCATGAAATCAGGCTTGAGCGCGGCTATCTCTTCCACCGCCATGCGGACGCTCTCGAAATTCTGGCTGGTCTTGGGCGGAAAAACTTCAAAGGAAAGCGTCGGCTTGTCGTTTTTTATGATGTCGATGATCTTCATGGCGTCCTCTGGATGGAGCAGGGCGGAGTGTGGTCGTGAACAGGCTGAGAGTTTCATGTTCTCGGGTCAGCGTCAATAGCTGCAGGTGAAAAACAGAGGCGTATGGGCAGTCGGAAATGGCGGGGGAAGGCGGTATCGGTCGTGGCGGGTTTATATATTGATTAGATAAAACTATAAATAATTTTTTTCTCATTTTCGCCAAAGTCTGGACTTGCTGACAGAAGTGTGGTTTAGTTATTTTGTTAATAAAGGGGAAGTGTTCCCCCTTTTGTCCGACACTGGTAAGCCTTTCGCGAACAGAATATGGAATATTCAATATTTCTGTTATGTTGAGAAGTCTTCAAGGGGAGTCAATTATGAACATCACTAGGCTTGATAAAGCCAGAGACCTGAACTTCAAGCGTCAGGTCGAAGAAGAGAGCGGTCAGAACCTGTCGGCCTGCTACCAATGCGGTAAGTGTACGGCAGGCTGCCCCAGCGCCGGGGTCTATGATCGTCAGGTCAGTCAGATCATGCGTGCCGTGCAGATGGGCCTCAAGGAAGAAGCCCTGAAGAACCGTTCGCTTTGGCTGTGTCTGTCCTGCTCGACCTGCAGCGCCCGCTGCCCCAACAATATCGACGTGGCCGCCGTTATGGAAACGCTCCGCATGATGGCCCGCCGTGAGGGCTGGGTGCAGGATCGTCCTATGGAAACCTTCTGGAAAGCCTTCCTCGACACCGTCAAGTACACCGGCCGCTCCTACGAAATGGGCGTCATGGCCGGCTTCATGGCTCGTACCCTGCGCGGCTGGGGCAATGTCGAGATCGCTCCCACGGCGCTTTTGAAAAACAAGCTGCCCTTCATCCCCTCCGTCATCGAGGGGCGTGAAGAAGTGGCCCGCATCTTCCAGCGCTACGCGGAAAAGCAGAAGAGGAGCTAATCCATGAAATATGCTTATTATCCCGGTTGCTCCGGTCATGGCTCTTCCGTGGAGTATGAAGCCTCGACTCGCGCCGTGTGCAATGCCCTTGACATGGATCTGGTAGAGATCGCCGACTGGAACTGCTGTGGTTCCACCCCCGGTCATTCCATCAGTCATGAACTTTCCGGCGCTCTTGCTGCCCGCAACCTCCTGCAGGCCTCCAAGACTGGTGCCGACTGCGTGATCTCGCCCTGCCCGAGTTGCTCTTCCAACCTGAAGATCGCCCGCTGGCGCATGCAGAATCCTGAATTCAAGGCGGAAGTAGACAGCCTGCTCGACGCTCCCACCCCGGCCAATGCCGAGGGCGGCGCCGATCTCATGGAAACTTATTCCGTGCTTCAGGCCATCGTGGAGAACGTGGGCGTCGATGCCATCAATCGTCGCGTCACCTATCCTCTGGAAGGCATCAAGGTCGTCACCTATTACGGCTGTCTCCTCAGCCGTCCTGCCCATGTGGCCAAGTTCGACGATCCGAACAACCCTGTGTCTCTCGATAATATCCTGAAGGCCCTCGGTGCTGAAGTCCTGCCTTTTGCGCTGAAGACCGAGTGCTGCGGCGCTGCCATGGGTATCCCGGATGTGAACATCCCCGGCCAGCTCAGCGGCCGCATCCTTGAGACCGCCAAGGCCGCCGGTGCCGAAGCCGTGGTCACTGCCTGCCCGCTCTGCCACATGAACCTGGATCTCCGCCAGCGTCAGGCCGCCCGCATCACGAAGAACAAACCCTTCGAGCTGCCCGTGTTCTATTACACCCAGCTCATAGCTCTGGCCTTTGGTCTGCCCGAAGAGTCCATGCGTCTGGACAAGCTGGCCGTCAATCCCCAGCCCCTTCTGGACAAGATCGCCGAACGTCGCGCCGCCCGCGTGCAGGCTGCGCATGATGAAGCCAGAAAGGCCGCAGGAGTCGCATCATGAAAATAGGTGTATTCGTCTGTCACTGCGGCAGCAACATCGAAGCTACGGTCGATACCGCGGCTGTTGCCAAGATCGCAGAGAACTATCCTGACGTGGTGTTCGCGGAAGACTCCATGTATACCTGTTCCGAACCCGGACAGGAAAACATCGTGCAGGCCATCAAGAAGCACGGCCTTGACGGTGTCGTGGTGGCTTCCTGCTCTCCCCGCATGCACGAACCTACCTTCCGCCGCACGGTGGAACGCGCTGGTCTCAACCGCTATATGTTCGAAATGGCCAATATCCGCGAACACGTTTCGTGGATCGGCCGTGATCGCGAAGCCAACACCAACAAGGCTGCCGAACTCGTGCGCCTTGCTGTGGAAAAGCTGCGCCGTAACGCTCCTCTCTACGCCAAGCAGTTCGACGTGACCAAGCGTGTGCTGGTCATCGGCGGCGGCGTGGCCGGCATCCAGGCCGCTCTCGACGCGGCTGACTCCGGCATCGGCGTTGTCATGGTGGAACGCGAAAGCACCATCGGCGGCAAGATGGCGAAGCTCGACAAGACCTTCCCCACCGTCGACTGCTCCAGCTGCGTTCTCGCTCCCAAGATGGTGGACGTGGCCCAGAACCCGAACATCACGCTGTACGCTCATTCCGAAGTGGAGAGCATCTCCGGCTTCGTGGGCAACTTCACCGTGAAGATCCGCAAGCGCGCCACCTACGTTGACTGGAGCAAGTGTACCGGTTGCGGTATCTGCACCGAAAAGTGCCCGGAAAAGAACGTGCCCGATACCTTCAATGAAGGCATCAGCAAGTGCCGCGCCATCAACATCCCCTTCCCGCAGGCCATTCCCAAGAAGGCCACCATCAACCCCGACTACTGCCGTAAGCTCAAGGACGGCAAGTGCGGCGTCTGCTCCAAGGTCTGTACCGTGGGCGCTATCAAGTACGACATGGTGGACGAGATCGTGGAAGAAAAAGTGGGCGCTATCATCGCGGCCACCGGTTTCGACCTCGTGGACTGGAAGACCATCACCGAATTCGGTGGCGGTACTTACCCCGACGTCATCACCAGCCTCCAGTACGAACGTATGATGTCTGCCTCCGGTCCCACCGCCGGTCACATCCATCGTCCTTCCGACCACAAGGAACCCAAGAACATCGTGTTCATCCAGTGCGTCGGTTCCCGTGACTGCTCCATGGGCCGTCCGTACTGCTCCGGCTTCTGCTGCATGTACACCGCCAAGCAGGCCATCATGACCAAGGACCATCTGCCTGATACCGACGCTTACGTCTTCTACATGGACGTGCGCGCCCCAGGCAAGATGTACGACGAATTCACCCGCCGCGCTCAGGAAGAGTATGGCGTGCAGTATATCCGCGGCCGCGTTTCCGCCATCCAGCCCTATACCCGTGAAGACGGCAGCGTCGGCTACATCGTGCGCGGTGCCGATACTCTGCTCGGTGAACAGGTGGAAGTGGATGCCGACATGGTCGTCCTCGCCGTGGGCGTGGAAGGCTCCAAGGGTGCCGGCAATCTGGCTGAAAAGCTCCGCATCTCCTACGACCACTACGGCTTCTACATGGAAAGCCATGTGAAGCTGCGCCCCGTGGAAACCAACACCGCCGGTGTGTACCTCGCCGGTGTGTGTCAGGGCCCCAAGGACATCCCGGCCTCCGTGGCTCAGGGCAGCGCCGCCGCCGCCAAGGTGATGGCTCTGTTCTCCAAGCCCAAGCTGGAAAACGATCCTCAGGTCTCCGTGGTCGATATCAAGCGCTGCGTCGCCTGCGGCAAGTGTATCAAGGTCTGCCCCTATCAGGCCATCGAAGAAGTGGAATTCCGTGGCCAGAAGAAGGCCCACGTCATCGAGACCGTGTGCCAGGGCTGCGGCGTCTGTACCGCCACCTGTCCTCAGGGCGCCATCCAGGTCTCCCACTTCACTGACAATCAGCTTCTCGCGGAGGTTAACGCCCTATGTCAGTTTTAGCCGGCAAAGAGCTCCGTATCGTAGGTTTTCTGTGTAACTGGTGCTCCTACGGCGGTGCTGACACGGCTGGTACTGCCCGTGCCGTTCAGCCCACCGACCTTCGCATCATCCGCGTTCCCTGTTCGGGCCGCGTGAACCCCCTGTTCGTACTCAAGGCCCTCATGAACGGCGCTGATGGTGTGCTGGTCTCCGGTTGCCATCCTCGTGACTGCCATTACTCCGCAGGCAACTACTATGCCCGCCGTCGTCTGGAGATGCTGAAGCAGTTCCTGCCCGTCATCGGCATCAATCCCGACCGCTTCGAGTACACCTGGGTGTCCGCTTCCGAAGGTCAGCGCTGGAAGGACGTCGTCACCAACTTCACCAACCGTATCCACAACCTCGGTCCCGCCCCCAAGTGGGAAGATGTGCCCGCCGTCTACGATCTGCCTCAGGATCTGGTGGAATCCATCCGTCCTCTCGGTTGCGGCGAACATCCTTCCCTGCCTGAACTCAAGCAGGCCCTCAAGGATGCTCTGGCCGAAGGTCTCGAAGGAGTGCTGGGTTGGAAGCAGGGCTTCGACGCCATCCATGCCGAACCTGTTCTCATGACCACTCCCGAAGAGATCGACGAACTCATCTGGGGTCCGTTCAACGTGCATAACCTCGCCGTCTACCTGCCCCAGTACAAGGGCCGCAAGATCGGCGTGGTGGTGAAGGGCTGCGACAGCAAGGGCGTTGTGGAACTCCTCGC
>JAFWYI010000082.1 GCA_017522745.1 Mailhella sp. | reverse complement strand
GGCGTGGGCGACGTGAACCTGCGTATGTCCATCTACTTCTTCGAAAAGATCAACGCTGCCGGCATCAAGACCCATTACGTCTCTGCTGACCTCGCCAATACCACCATGGAAGTGCTTCCCGGCAAGGTGTTCGGCAAGGGCCTCGAAGTCATCTGCCGCAACAAGGCCGTGGGCTCCTTCATCCGCCGCTACGGTGACTACATCGAGCCCGGCACCGACCTCCCCTCCTATGTGGAAACCACCTTCAAGAACGACGCCCTCGGCGACCCCCTCGTCACCAAGGACGCCCTCGTCTGCCTCGGCGTGATGACCGACCAGCAGTACGAAGACATGAAGGTCATGACCCAGCAGATCACCAAGATCATCGCTGACGACCTCGCCGAAAAGGGTCTCGTGCTTTACGACATCAAGTTCGAATACGGCTACGACGCCGACGGCAAGGTCATGCTCATCGACGAAGTGGCCTCCGGCAACATGCGCGTCTACAAGGACGGCCAGTACATCGATCCGATGACCCTCTCCAAGCTCTTCTTCGCCTAAAACGCTCGGGCGGAGCCGGAAAACGGTTCCGCCCATCGTCTTTTCTGCGGGCTGACACGCCGCTCACGCGTGGAGGCCTTGCTCTCGCGGAAACTTCCGGCCCGGAGGATGCCCCCCCCTCCGGCCTGTTCCCGCATCCCGGCTCTGCCGGTCTTACTGGAATCTTTCCCCCACGGCCTCATGGCCGAACCCCGGCCCGACCGGAAAAGGATATCTCATGGGCGGTTTCTTCGGCGCCATTTCCCGGCGCGATATCGTGCTCGACGTTTTCTTCGGCGTGGATTATCACTCCCACCTCGGCACCAAGCGCGGCGGCATGTGCATCTACGACATCGAGCAGGGCTATCAGCGCCAGATCCATAACATCGAGAACACCCCGTTCCGTACCAAGTTCGAACACGATCTGCAGGACTTCAACGGCTGCAGCGGCTTCGGCTGCATAAGCGACGTGGACCCCCAGCCCCTGCTCGTGCGTTCGCACCTCGGCACCTACGCCATCTGCACCGTGGGCGTGGTGAACAATGCCGAAGATATCGTGCAGCAGTATTTTTCCGATCATGGACATCAGTTCATGGTGGGCAGCAACGGCAAGGTGAACGGCACCGAACTCGTGGCCGCGCTCATCAACCAGCGTGACGACATCGCCTCCGGCATCCTGCATGCTCAGGATGAGATCCAGGGCTCCATGACCATCCTCGTGCTGTCGAAGCAGGGGCTCATCGCCGCGCGCGACAAGGTGGGGCGCCTGCCCGTGCATATCGGCAAGGACGAGAACGGCTACTGCGTGTCCTTCGAATCCTTCGCCTACCACAAGCTGGGCTATGAGGACGTTTACGAACTCGGTCCGCAGGAGATCGTGCATATCACCGAAGAAGGCTTCGAAGTGCTTTCGCCCGCCAAGAAGGAAATGCGCATCTGTACCTTCCTGTGGACCTATTACGGCTACCCGAACTCCAATTACGAAGGCATCAACGTCGAGGTCATGCGCACCCGCAACGGCGAGATCATGGCCCGCAACGAGATAGCCCGCGGCACCCTGCCTCAGGTGGACAGCATCGCCGGTGTGCCCGATTCCGGCACGCCTCACGCCATCGGCTACGCCAACCGCTGCGGCATCCCCTTTGCGCGCCCCTTCATTAAATATACGCCTACGTGGCCGCGTTCCTTCACGCCCGCCAACCAGAACGTGCGCAACCTCGTGGCCAAGATGAAGCAGATCTCCGTGCCCGAACTCATCGAAGGCAAGCGCCTGCTCTTCGTGGACGATTCCATCGTGCGCGGCACCCAGCTCCGCGAGACCGTGGACTTCCTCTACGGTTCCGGTGCGGCGGAAGTGCATATGCGTTCGGCCTGCCCGCCCATCATGTTCAACTGTAAGTTCCTGAATTTCTCGCGCAGCAACAACGAGCTCGACCTCATCGCCCGCCGCCACATCCAGCGGCTTGAAGGCGACGAAGGCCACAAGCATCTCGCCGAATATGCCGATGCTACCACCGCGCGAGGTCAGGCCCTGCTCGAATCCATCTGCAAGCGCCTCGGTTTCGCCTCGCTGGGCTACCAGTCCATCGAAGGCCTCATCGAAGCTATCGGTATGGAGCCTTCCAAGCTCTGTACCTACTGCTGGACGGGTAAGGAATAGATTTTTGCGGGGAGGCTCCCCGCACGAAGCTCCCGGGAAGACACGATCCGCGAGGCTCGAAGCACCCAGAAGGTACGAGCCGCCATTCCCGAAGCGTGACACCCGCGCCATACCCGGCACGCCGCGTGAGCCGTAAGGGACGAGCGCGACCGAAGGGAGCGCGAGCAGCCGGTCCGCCAGTGAGTGCCGCGAGAGCGCGAAGCGCGAAAGAGCGGCACGAACAAGGCCGGCGTCATCTGGTGGTCAACTGACGAAGCGGACGGAACGAGACGCCGGAAGAGCGTAAGCTCGGGCGGCTCGGTCAGGGAGCGAGGCTCTGGTCTGACAGCGGAAAATCGGCAGATTTTCCAAGACATCCCGCGCCGGGAGCTGTCGGGCGAAGAGGGCGTGATGTGGCGGAGAGACGAGAGTGTCGAAGCTCCCTCCTTTTGTAGAGCTTCTAAGCTCCAGCCTCTGCCGCCAAAGTCGCCGCCAGCGCTGTCATCTGGGCAGGGAGGCGGAGGGCGATTTGTTTTGTCTTGGATTTCCTGTCGGAAATCCGCAGAAGGCAGGCTGACTTCCAGTCAGCCGAAGAGTCCTTCGGGCGCAGGTCGTAAGCGGCTCGGCTCGTGAGCCTTCGGCTCCCTCACCGCCGCTCTCGCGTGACCAGCTTCCGCTCCTCGCCCGCCTCCATGCCGACTTCCAGTCGGCGCGGGGTCGTCGCTCCAACCGCCCTGACGGGCGGCGCCTCCGGCGGGGATAAGGAAGGTTTCGTGCCATAGCGGGCGAAGGGAAACATATTTCGGCGGCATGGCCTTGGAAACGATGCTCCAGCCTCCGCCGCCACATCCATACCAAAGAGAGAAACTGCATGAATATCTACGAAATCGGTTCCATGGCTGAAAAGCTGGCCTCCAACGTCTACCCCGGCCGCGGCATCGTGCTCGGCGTCACGCCCGATGGCACTGCCTCAGTGGCGGCGTATTTCATCATGGGCCGCAGCGTGAACAGCCGTAACCGCGTGTTCATCGAAGAAGCCGACGGCATCCGCACCGAAGCCCACGATCCCTCCCTCATGCAGGATCCTTCCCTCATCATCTACCATCCCGTGCGCGAACTGGCCCGCTCCCTCATCGTGACCAACGGCGACCAGACCGACACCATCCGCGACGGCATGGAACGCGGCGAGACCTTCGAAGCCGCCCTGCGTACCCGCAAGTTCGAACACGACGGCCCCAACTGGACGCCCCGCATCTCCGGTCTCATCATGCCTTCCGGTGACTACAAAATGTCCATCCTCAAGGCCGCCGATCCTGAAGGTTCCGCCTGCACGCGCTTCTGCTGGGAATATCCCGGTCTCGCCGGCCTCGGTCACTTCCTCCACACCTATGTGTGCGACGGCAACCCCATCCCCACCTTCCAGGGCGAACCCGAACGCGTGGCCATGAACGACGATATCGACGCCTTCACCGCCGAACTGTGGGACAACCTGAACGCCGACAACAAGATCTCCCTCTTCGTGCGCTACACCAACATCGCTACCCGCGAATACCAGCAGCGCATCATCAACAAGCACACCCCCAAGAACTGAGCCGCGCCACGTCAACGCCGCGTTCAAAAGGAATATTCAATGGTAAGACGTATTTACGTTGAAAAGAAGCCCGGTCTCCGTCACGAGGCCAAGAGCCTGCTGGGCGAACTCCGCACCCTGCTCGGCATCACTGCCCTCGAAGGCCTGCGCCTTATCAACCGTTACGACGTGGAAGGGCTGGAAGCCCCCGTGTTCGAACGCGCCGTGCAGACCGTGTTCTCCGAACCGCAGGTGGATGACGCCTTCACCGAACTGCCCGAAGGTCTCGTGTTCGCCGTGGAATCTCTGCCCGGTCAGTTCGACCAGCGCGCCGACTCCGCCAGCCAGTGCATCCAGCTCATGACGCAGGGCGACCGCCCCGCCGTGCGCGCCGCCAAGGTCTACGTGCTGAAGGGCGACGTGACGGAAGCCGACCTCGCCCGCATCAAGAAGTTCCTCATCAACCCTGTGGAATGCCGCGAAGCTGACCTCGCCCCTGTGGATACCCTGCAGGTGGAATACGAAGTGCCCAGCGCCGTGCGCACCATCGAAGGCTTCATCGGTCTCGACGAAAAGGGCCTTGCCGATCTGCTCGACTCCCTTGGCCTCGCCATGGACCTCGATGACCTCAAGTTCCTGCAGGCCCACTTCCGCGACGACGAAAAGCGCGACCCCACCATCACCGAAGTGCGCGTGGTAGATACCTACTGGTCCGACCACTGCCGCCACACCACCTTCTCCACCCACATCGACAAGGTCGAGATCCTTGACGAAAAGACTGCCGCCGCCTACCAGCGTTACCTCGACGCCCGCGTGGAAGTCTATGGTGAAGAAAAGGCCGCCGCTCGCCCGCAGACCCTCATGGACATGGCCACCATCGCCGCTAAGACCCTGAAGAAGCGCGGTCTGCTCGGCAACATGGACCAGAGCGAGGAGATCAACGCCTGCTCCATCCATGTGACCGCCACCGTGGACGGTGAAGAGCAGGACTGGCTGCTCATGTTCAAGAACGAGACCCACAACCATCCCACCGAGATCGAGCCCTTCGGCGGCGCGGCCACCTG
>JAFWYI010000081.1 GCA_017522745.1 Mailhella sp. | reverse complement strand
GTGAACTGCTCATAGAGGCACTGCGGCGGAACGGAGGCAATCTTTCCGCCGCAGGACGAGAACTCTGCGTTTCTCCTCGCATGATGACCTACCGGGTATCCCGTCTGGGCATCTTACGTGAAGACTTCAGCTAAACAGGAATGCGCGTAACATGTCGTCATGGTTTAGCTCGAATCAGATAGCGTACACTCTTGTTTCTCGGTCGGAACTCATTTGCGGTATGCGCGCTTCCCCAAGATCGGGAGGCATCAAAGTTCAGATACACGTTGCCGTATGTTCCTCCGGTACATCGGGTTCTCCAGCTTCTGGCTCCTGTTCCATAGAAGGCTCCAGTCAGATCAACCAATCCCCCAAAAACACCGGCGTCATCTCTTCGAGCGAACGAGCCAGTGATATTGCGGCCCGCATCCTCCTGAATGACACCCAATGCAGCAGATGAACCTCCCGAACCTCGCAGGAAGAATCCTCTGTAGTCAGGGACTGTACTGCCTGCGACCGCGTACAATTCGGGGTAGTTTGCAGAGGAAATGCTCTGACCGTTGCACTCCAGCCATTTTCCTTCTGCCCATCCTTCGGGATTGCCGGAAAACGGCCATTGGATGACGGTTCCCACGGGAACACTTCCTCCTGCCGGGGCTACGGCTGTAACCGAAGGCGGCGAAAATGAGCTGCTGTCTGCCGCCGATATGGGAAAAGCAGAGAGCGTGATAAGCGAAATTGTGATAGTAAATGGTGTCAGTATTCGGATGATTATCCTCCTATAAGGTTATGGGGTTGCACGAATTAGGTAACGAACACTCCTGTTTTTCGGTCTAAATTCACTGGCCGTGTGAGATGATCCCCATGAGCGAGAAGCGTCGAAGCTGAGTTTTGATTCAGCAACGTATCCTTCGGTACAACGCAGTCGTCCTCGTCCACCACCGCCAGAAGTCGTGAAGGCGCCTGCAGCTTTCCAGAACTGGCCGACTGACTTTGCGACGTCGTCTCGTGTTTCAATGCTGGCGGTGATGTTTCTTCCGGCATCTTCTTGGGTAGAGCCAAGCGCGGCTGCCGATCCTCCCGTCCCTCGCAAGAACAGACCTCGCAAGTCAGGAACATTGCTACCAGAAACGGCGTAGAGTTCAGGGTATTTCGAGGAAGAAATACTCTGCCCATTGCACTCCAACCACTTGCCTTCTGCCCATCCCTCAGGATTGCCAGAAAACGGCCAGTGAATGACTGTGCCTACGGGAACACTACCGCCTGCTGGGGCGATTGCTGTGATGGAGGGCGGAGAGAAAGAACAGCTGTCCCCCGCCGAAGCAGGGGACAGACTGGAAAAGATCATTGTGATGATGGTTAGGATTGAAAAAAAGAGGCGTTTCGTCATTAGGTTATAGGTGAATCACGGGTTAGGGTTTTGAACGGATAAGAAAACGAGTCGTAAGGGCTGGCGGCTGTACGGTGGTCACACCATCCTTATAGATACTGCTGGAAGAACTGGCAGAGAAATTCATCTGGGACGGGCCGCCCGAAGAACTGCTTGTGCCATAAATTCTGTAGCTTGCCGTCCCGCTTGAGGAGAAACTTCCCGACGTGCTTCTAATGCATCCTATGAGATGCTTGTTGTCCTTTAGCTGAAAAGCGCCCGTTATGTTCGGTAAACTTGCCGCCTTGACAGTTCTGGGGGATGTATCTCCCCAGAGAGTTCGATTCCTGAAGTCCGGGACAGAACTGTATCCCAGAGCATAGAGTTCAGGATAAGCAGATGAAGTAATGGTTTGGCCATTACACTCGAGCCATTTGCCTTCGCTCCATCCATCGGGATGCGAAGCAAAAGGCCATGTGATGACCGTGCCGACCGGAACCGCACCACCGGAAGGAGCAACCGCAGAGACATTGACAGGGGTGAAACTGCTGCTGTCTCCTGCATGGCACGGGACGATACAGCTCAATATCAGACTGGCCAGCAGGCAGAACGAAAGAGACCATTTCTTCATACGGAGATCCTCACATCAGTTAGAAGTTGCATGAGGAAGCCAAGGCAGAGCCAAGGGCCGAAAGCGAAGGGAGAATTGGTTTTTCGAGTGGATATGGCAAAAAGAAAGGCAGAGATGACGGCGCAGAGCTGAATAAGCGGTACAGCCTGAAAGCCAGACAAGGCTCCCAGCATAGCCATGAGCTTGGCATCTCCATAGCCAAGCCCCTCTTTACCTCGGAGTTCCATAAACTTGGCAGTGAGCCAGAATCCGCCGTATCCCATGCCTGCGCCCAGAAGAACGTCATACCATCCATGCCCTAAGAGAAAGACGCTGGCGGGAATGGCTAAGGCTGTTCCTGGCAGAGTGAATTTGTCCGGCAGAAGCATGACTCTGGCATCTATGCCGGACAGCACGATGAGCAGGCCACTGAACATGGCGTATATGAGGAACTCGCCGCTGAAGCCGAACTTCCAGAACAGTGCTCCATAGACGAGAGCGGTCACGGACTCGATGCACGGATACCGTGGACTGATGGGTCGCCCGCAGTATCGGCATCGACCTTTGAGCAGGATGTAGCTCAGGAGAGGAATCAGATCATACCACGCCAGCTTGTGTTCACAATGAGGGCAATGGGATGGAGGCCAAGCCACAGACTCGCCTGAGAGATAGCGACAGATGCAGACGTTATAGAAGCTCCCGAAGACAAGACCATAGGCGGCAGCCACAAGAATTTCCATGGCTCGCTCCTACTGACAGGTGGCAAAGACCATGACCTTGCCGTAGTTCGCGGCGGGGTACGTCCATGTGCCGTCCTGCGTGTTCATAACGCGCAGATGCACCTGCCACTGGGTGTCGGATACGGATGTCGCCCATGCCTGCATCGCCGCCAGAGGAGGCGACGATGCCCCGGTGGCCGCCATGACGGGAGCCACATAGATATGAGGCGACAACCCTGTAGCCGTGCCGCAGGAAGGCTTTGTTATCTTCTGTCCATGCGTGGCGATAGTGGCATTCCTCATGGGCATGGAATTCTTGGAATCGCTGACAAGGGCGAGCTGGGAGTTTCGGCAGATATAAAGCCCCTGCGTTTTGTCGAGAAAAAGCTTCCCTTCATTGGCGGCAGTACAGGTTTCCCCGGCCTGCACGGTTCGGGAAACGTACTGGACGCTTGCGACCTCGGTGATACCGTGGCCTGTCATATCCAGCTCTACCTCAAGACTGTTGTATTCAGGATGCCCGGGAACAGACTCACGATAGAGGTATTCCGTACCAAGGCTTTGAGCATCAAAGGCCGAATACATACCAAGATGGCCAGGGCCGGGAGAAGCGATACCTAGAGCCGCGAGGTCGAGGACATAGCCGCCCGCGATACCGTGAAGCGTACCAGCCGACTGCCCTGCCAAAGCTCCGGTCGGTATGAATCCGCCTGCCGCACCAAGGCGCATGGCCGCGCCGGGAACGACCAGCGATGCGAAGTCGTCATCCTCGTGTTCAATTCCTCCCACAGTAAGGATGACTGAGTGAAGTATGTCGCCATGCGGTTTGCGTATGTGGATTGCATAGCTCTGCCCCCATACGTTCTCATCGGAGAAACCTTCCGGCAGAAGATTCTCATCCATAAGCTGTTCCACTGTCAGCTCTGGGCCGGAGTTCGGTGTCGCTTGCGTGAGAAGCTGATGGTAATACTGCTTCACATAGCGATTGACGCCCTCGTGGATGGTTTGCAGATGCTGGGCCGCCTGCGACTGGTTGAGGTTGCGAAAAGCCCACTGTCCAAGCTGGGCTACTGCCACGGACAGGAGCGTGAAGACAAAGATGGCTCCAAGCGATTCAAGCAGTGTGAAGCCAGAGGAAGAATGATGGGCTTTCATTGGATACTCACGATACTCACGACAGAACCGGAAGGAATGGAGGCAGGAACGGAGACCGTTCCGGGATACAGCACCCCGTTTCTGTTTTCTCCAACCAGCAGAGAGCTGCCGAGAGCCTTTCGGATAGAAGCACCTTCTTCGCCGTCCGCGTTGCCGTAGATGTAGCAGTAGCCGCCGACAGTTCTGGCCTGCCACTGGCGCAGGAAGCGATAGCCCGGAGGCAGGTCGAGACTGGCGTTCGGGATAGTCGCTGGGGGTGTTCCTGTTCTAAGAAACCGAGTGACGGCCTCCCGATAGACGCAGAAGTTCATGGCCACACCATCCTGGAACGCACTTCTCTGCATGGCATGGAAGTCGGGAAGGAGTGCGTAACCTACGGAGAGTACGGCGGCGAGAAAGGTACCGATGGCAAGGGGATACATGGTCGCCTCACTTTGTCAGAATGCGGGGCGGTCTCCCGCCCCGCTCCGGAACTAGTGAGCCTTGAACACGATGGTGTTGTTCAGCTCATCATCGCAGATTTCCTTGGTGACGACGGTATCCCGTTCGATTTCCGTGTCGTTGATGGTCAGCTCATCCCAGTGATGACGCTGGCCGCCGAGTTTGATGGCCGCCCCCTGAGGCACGTTGTCGAGGGTGACAGTGAAGGCGCGACCGTCATCGGCAGGCTCGACAGTGACATTGCCGTTCCACTCATTCACGATGTCTTCACCGGCGATCATATTGGTGGGAACCGCATTGGCTTCGAGAAGCTGATCGTTGGTGATGGAATCGTAGGATCGGACGTGGGCATAGGTTTCCACGATGTTCATACGAAGGTAATTCAGGTTTTCCTGCGTATTGGCGACCTTGGCGGACTCCAGACCACCGCTGATGGCAAAGGCCGCCGCGCCGAGGATGATGCTGCCCAGCGCAAGGAGCGCCAGACCCTCCAGAAGAGTGAAACCGCGTTCTTTGATCTGTCTGATCTTTTTAATCATGATAAAACCTCACTTTATGTTAAAGGGTTAAAGGGAAAGAGAAGGCAGAGCTTCGCAGGAAAAGCGTGCAGGAAACCAGACCGCATGAAGGTTCACGCGGAACGGAAGGCACGAAGCGACGCCTGATCAGGCGAGGCCCTGCGTAAGCTGCTGCTGGATGGAAAGGACGCCGGTGAGAATGATGCCGATGACTGCGATAAGCAGGATCAGGCAGGCTGAACCAAGCATTCCGGCACCGCGCTGGATGCGCTCCATGCTTTCATTCAGGATTTCTTCGGCAAAGGCTCCGAGCTGACTGTTGAAGCCCGGAAGAGAGGCGTAGGTTCGCAGATCGTCTGCGAGGGATGCGTCAGGCCAGCGTGTCGGTGTTTCAAAAAGAGCTTCACCGAGATTTTTGCCGCGCATGGTGTTGAGGTAGATGGGCTGAAGCCGGGAGCGCAGATAGCGACTGGTATCCGGACTGTCGAGCGACTTCTTCAGCACAGTGACGAGTTTCAGCTCTCTGGTCTGGAGCAGGATAGCCGTGGCATAGAGCCAGGACACGCCGGAAAATACCCGGTAGATAGACCAGGGAGGGAGTTTGTCAGCGATGTTCCGTCCTGCCCCTGCCCAGTGTTTGAGGCTGAAGGCGATAAGAACGGCAGCCGCGATGACGAGTATGCCGGTGACAGCCCCCTTCCAGGAGGTGACGAAAGAGGTCACCTGATAGAGAAGCGCACCTGCACCAGTCCATGTTTCAGGCGGTGCCAGCATACTGAGCTGGGGGATGAGGACTGTGGAGATGATGAACATGAAGCCGATCACGCAGGCCAGCAGGAGGCAGGGATAGGCCAGTTCCTTGACCAGAAGCCCTTTGATACGCCGTTTCTTTTCCAGAAGGTCGGCGGCTTTGGAGAAGCCATCCGCCAGAGCCGCTTCGCCAGCAGTCTGACCGCTGTCGATAAGCATGACCTCTTCGGGACTGGCATAGCGGGACAAGGCAGTCCCGATGCTGTGACCGGAGTTCAGTGAGCGGACAATATGGGCGTAGATGTACTGGACGGGATTCTTTTCCGCTCTGGCTCTCTGCTCGAAGATCTTGAAGCTCAGTTCAAGCGAGAGGTGTGTTTCCCGAAGCTGATGTGCCAGCTTCTTCCAGCATCGCGCCCTTGTCTTGCCGTCAAAGGACAGCCGAGCCAGCATTTCCACAAGTCCGGGAGGCATTTCCAGCTTTTTCATTACGCCCCCTGAAACGCCCTGTTGTAGTCGAGGGTGACACCAAGACGTTCCTCGGCAATGGCAGGATCGACTTCACCTGCTTCGATGCGAGCCAACGCGTGGGAGACGTGCGTCTGCCCGCGCATTTCGTCCAGCCAGTATTTCCGAGCATCGGAGAGCCGGTTCTGCTGGAGAAGTTCAAGGAACTTCCTGTCGGTTACGGGGATGACCTCGGCGGCAACTTTCTGACCTATAAGGCCCATGCCGTCACATCGGGGGCAGCCCTCTCCTCGCAGGAAGATGCGATTCTTCTTGCGGGGCAGAACCTCCGTCAGTCTTTGACGCAGGCCGCGAGGCAGTTCCTTCCAATGGTTTCGGAGCGGCTTTTTGCACTCCGGGCAGAGAATGGGCAGAAGCCGCTGGTAGATGAGGCCATTGAGGACATTATCGCCGCAGATGGAGCTTGTTTCTATGCCCATTTCATGGATGCGGTTGATGATGCCGATGGCGGAATTGGCATGAACCGTTGTCCATACGCCATGGCCTGTCGTTGCCGCGCTTATGGCGGATTCAGCCGATTCCCGGTAGCGGATTTCACCGATAAGGAGAATATCGGGGTCAGAACGCATGAGGCCGGCAAGGGCATCTTCGAACTCCTGCTTACGGCTGGACGTGGTGGATGCTTTGGTGAATACGTTGGCCTGACGGACACCGATAATGGTGTATTCAGGAGGATCTTCCAGCGACCAGTAGCTTCGCGTGGACACGTTCTGCGCCATGCTTTCCATGATGTTTTTGAGCGTGGTGCTTTTGCCGTGGCCAGTCGGCCCGCTGACTACGGTGAGCCCGGAATGTTCCGTGAAACCGTGAATCATATCCTGCTGCTGGGGAGTGAAGCCGAGAGCGGACAGTCTTTCATGGAGTGTGCCGGTAGCCGATGTCGCATCGAAAAGCAGACGCATGGCAAGGCAAACGCCCGGTTCGGGAATGAGCGGACTCTGGATAGGTTCGCTGTGCAGACGGACGGCAAACAGACCATCGGGAAGGTATTTCCGGTCGGCTATTCTGCCGTCGTATCGCTCATGTGTGCTGAAGGAGGCTTCCGACTGGGAGAAATGTCCCTGAATGATGCCTCTGATGAGTTGGAGACCTTCTTCCCCATTCAGAGGCTCCTCTTCCATGAGCAGACCCATGCGTCGGAACGCGACCTGAGCATACGGCCCCATGTAGGTGATATGGATGTCCGAAGCCTTCTTTTCCATGGCTCGCGCCAGAAGGTTCATCAGGTAGGCATCGACCCACGACCGATTTTTGTCGTCGCTGGAAAGGAAACGGCTGTAGCGAATGCCGAACTTCTGCTCAAAATCGCTGGGCGGATACCATGAGCAGGGAATGATGAGCTGGCCTGTCTGCTCTGTGAACTGAGCGAAGAGCGAATCCAGAGCCATATTGCCCTTGAGTTCCGCTGATGCGTGGAAGCTGTCCTGCTGCCATCGCAGTCGCCCGGCCAGAGTTTCAGGGATGGAGGGAATGAAAGGCATCATGCCTCCCTACATCCACGGCAGAGGACTGCCGTTGACCACAACCTTATCTTTCGACACGGTGCTGACCTTGCCGAAGCCGGGGACAGTGTCCCCGACCTTCACCGTATGACTGCCGCTTTTCGACCGGAGCGTTGCCGTGAGATTCCTGCCGGAGCCTTTGACTGCTTCGACAACGAGCTTCTCGGTACTGGTCGGAACAGCGGCTTTTTCCTTTTCAGGGGCAGGGGACGCAGGCAGAGCCAGGGAAGCCAGAGGAAGTTCGGGAGGAGAAGCCATCTTCTCGTCCATTTCCTTGAGCTGGAGCTGATAGCCCTTGAGTTCTACGGCCATCTTGCTGAGATCGCGGTCAGCCTGAAGGCTGGTCAGTTCGGCAAGAGTGCCAGCACTGACGGTTTCCTTGGAAGGAGGCAGTACTTCCTTCTTTTCGGGTGTGACCTCCTTCTTAATGATGTGAGGAGAACTGCGCGAGGCAGGTTCAGCGTTGCGGTAGGCCACAGCGTTTTTGGCCTTCTTTTCAGGCGGCTGAAAAATATCCGTTGTCAGATACAGGCCGCCTGCGATAGCCGCAGCGGCACTGACGCCAAGGGCCAGAATGATTTTCTTATCGAGCATAGAGAGTTCCTTTGAGTTTCCAAGCGTTATCGCTGTAGGAGATTTCCTTGAGGATGAGGCCGGGGATGTTCAGCTCGTTTGCCAGAGCGTCATGATCGGCGATGAGTGCGGCTGAAATACCGGACAGCTCCCATGTGGCCGTTACCCACGGGCAGGTGATGGTCTGCTTTTCGACCTTCTTTTCTGCTCTCTTTGCAAAGGCGAGCCTGAGTTTGAGGGCGTACTTTCGCGTGAAGGCATAGAGCTGGCGTGTGGCCTCCTGCTGAAAAAACAGGGATTCCACCGTTCTTCCTTCATGAGCCGGTATCGGCTTCATGGTGTGACGGGAACTGGAAAACTGCGGATGCCGTTCATCCAGCGTTCCTGCAAAGGGAAGGTGCAGGTAATCGGCGAACGGTGTCTGTTCCCATCGGGCTGTCATGGCTTTGTCGGAACAGTTCAGGCTGTCCAGCTTCCAGCCGTTAGCTGCCAGAGGAACAGACAGCATGGCGGCGATGCCGTTCCGGAGAACGTCATCCGGCGCAGAGTCTTTCATCCACTGCCGAGGAAAATGCCGATCGGGATGGGATTGAAGTTCGCGGATGCGCTCTTCCTTCTGCATCATGGCAAGCCGGTTCTTCTCAGCGCGTTCCTGCTGCTGGTGGTATTCCATGAAGTAGGAGCCGCTCCAGCAGACAGCGAAGATGAGCGAGAGGATGCCCGCAATCTTCAGGAGCTTGATGTGTGAATCCTGATGAAGAGGCAGAAGACGCAGCGCTTTTCTTTCCGAGCGGGAGAGCGCGGCAAGAAGGTTGGTAAGCCGTGCCGTGTTGGCTTCCTCGGTCAGCTCCTCGATATCCTCGATACCGAGAGTGTGCTGGAGGGACTGGGCGAACGCCTTTGCCTCCTCAAGCGAGTCGAAAAGCTTGTCCGAGCGGGCCGAGATCATGCCGTGGCTGAGGCCGATCACCCACCAGAAAGGCTGATGGCTGAACTCATCCCGCAGCATACAGATGCGGATGAGGTCGCCCTCCTCCTTGAACCTGATGACTGCGGCAAGGGCGCGAACATCGCCCTTTTTGCCGCCGCAGTCTGCAAGTCCGTACTGATCGTCAAGCAGGATGAGCCTGTCGTACTTTTGGGAGGCTATTGCTTCTGCGATGATGGCGGACTTGCTGAGTCCTTCAGTCGGAGACCAGCGCAGGCCTACGATGTAGGGCTGTCCCTGGAGAATGATTGTTCGCATCATACCGACTCCGCCGATTCGAGTTCGATGGTCACGATGATGAGCGTCTTGGTATGGGCGGTGTCCCTGCCGGAATTGAAGAGGCCGACATTATTCCTGCTCGTCTGAGAAGACTGCTCAAAGCCAGCCAGCACCAGAGTCTGACCAAGCTGCATGGCGCTTCTCTGGGAGAAGGAGCGGGAGCTTATTTTCGGGAGCTGGACGAACACGGAGTCCTTGTCGATGACCTCCATGCCGTCGAGCGAGGACAGCGTCACGTTGTAGTGCAGGAGTACGCGCTTGTCGGCCTGGATATGCGGGACAAGCGTCATGGAAAAACCGGAGGCTACTTCGCCCGGAGTGATTTCCGAAGTCTGATTGTACTCGCTGGTGGCCATCGTCATGCCTGCGATGTACGCCTGCCTGTTGACCGCCTGAATAGGCAGAGGCTGACCGTTGCAGATAAGGCCGCCGCCAGAGGTGAGCTGAGTAGCCTGCCCCCATTCTCGCAGTGCCTTGATGGTGCTGTTCGAGCCTTTGAGTTTACCCTTCACCACGCTCACTGCGGCAGTAGAGGAACTGCCCAGACTGCCGAGACTGCCCGCAAGTACGGACACATCGCCGTCTTCAAACAGCGTCTGAAGGTTCAGGCCTGCACCGGAGGAGTCATCAAGTTCCAACGACCAGACTCGGACAGTGAGAGCGACCTGACGGGCCAGCTTTTTATTGATGTCTTCGATGTAGTTCTCGGCATCGCGTAGGCGTGTGTAGCAGTCGCGTACCGTGACTGTGCCGGACGAACGGTTGATACTGATGGAGCCATTCTTGCTGATGAGGGCTTTGAGACCGTCCTCAAGGTCTTTCCAGATGTCC
>JAFWYI010000080.1 GCA_017522745.1 Mailhella sp. | reverse complement strand
TGAGCAGGGCGCCGAACACGATGATCAGCACGCCGGCAGCGGTGATGAAGCCTTCGAGGGTGAGGGCGACCACGCGGATCATGGGCAGCTTCCACACGGCGAGGGCGAGCACAGCACCGATGGCCCAAGCGATGGGCATGGCGCGAGTGGAGGGACAACGAAGGCCGGCCATCATGATCAGCGCCGCAAGGAGGGGCAGGAACGCAAGCAGAGCAAGCAGTTCAATGGACATAAAAGTCTCCTCGGTAAAAAGGTAAAATGGGTGGGACTGTATGGATAAGCCTTAGCTTAACACCAGAATGATCGTCGGCAGAGACCGACGGTCCCTCGATGCTCCCCCCAAAATGAGGGTCGAGGGCATGAAAGGCAGAAGCCTTTCGGAGAGCCCCGCCCTTTCGGACGGGGCACCCTGTTATTTACTTCATGGTACGGGCGAGCAGTTCAGCCATGTGTTCCACCTTGAGGGCGGAATCCTTGGCAGTAGCAACGCCGCGGAGCTGCATGACGCAGCCGGGGCAGTCGGTGATCATGACGTCGGCACCGGAGGCTTCGCCGTTCTCGATCTTCTTGCGGCCGATTTCAGCAGCGAGTTCGGGGAACTTGATGGAGAAGGTACCGCCGAAGCCGCAGCAGGTGTCTTCTTCCACTGCGGGGGTGTAGGTGGCGGCCATCTTCAGCAGTTCGCGAGGCTCGTCAACGATGCCGGCGTTACGCAGATGGCAGGGAGAATGGTAGCACACCTTGTCGGTGGTGGGCTTGAAGTCTTCGGGCTTGAGGTCGAAGTTCTTGTAGATGAAATCGGTGAAGTTCATCACCTTAGAGGCGAAGATCTTGGTGCGATATTCATCGGGGGTGCCCTTCAGCAGTTCGGGGTAGGCGTGCTTCAGGTGACCGGCGCAGGAAGAGCAGAGAGTGATGATGGCGTTGTACTTACCGGGTTCAATGCCGTTCACGTTCTGAGAGGAAACTTCGAGGCTGGCTTCACGCTGACCCATCATTTCGAGAGGCAGACCGCAGCAGGACTGCTTTTCGGGGAATTCCACAGCAACGCCGAGCTTGTTGAGCACGCGCACGCCGGCAACGAGCTGTTCAGGATAGATGAAGTCCTGAGCGCAGCCGGAGAAGATGGCGACGGTGAACTTGGGGTTGCTGGGGTTCTTCACCACGCTCTTGAAGAGCTGACGGAAGGACTTGGGAGCCAGAGCGGGAAGCTGACGGAAGGTCTGGTCGCCACCGGTGAGGATCTCGGGCAGGTGACGGATGAAGCGGCCACCCTTGGTGGTGAGGGGAGCCTGAGAGAACTTCACGAACTTCAGCAGGTTGTGGAAGCGGCTGCGGTCCTTCATCACCATGCTCATCACGCCGCCGGCAGCATTGTTGCCTTCGTCCTTGATGAGGCGGGAGCGGATCTCACGGGTGATGCGGGGCAGGTCGATACCAGCGGAGCAGACGTTCTTACAGGCTTCGCAGCCGATGCAGTTCTGCACGAGGGAACGAGCCTTGTCGGCACCGTGGTACAGGTAGGTGAGGGCGAGGCCCACAGCACCGATGTACACGTAGCCCATCTTGTGGCCGCCGATGAGACGGTACACGGGGCAGACGTTGGCACAGGCGCCGCAGCGCACGCAGCGGAGGATGTCCTTGAAGGCGGGGTCCTGCACGATCTTGGAACGACCGTTGTCGAGGAAGACGATGTGCATTTCCTTCTTGCCGTCAGGGCCGACTTCGCATTCGTTGGCACCGGCGATCCAGGTCACATAGGAAGTGATGGCCTGAGCGGTAGCGTTACGAGGCAGCACCTGGATGCAACGCAGAGCGTCGGCAACGGTGGGGATGAGCTTTTCGAGACCGGCGAGGATGACGTGCACGCGGGGCAGGGTGGTCACGAGGCGGAGGTTGCCTTCGTTGGTCACAGTGCCGACCACACCGGCTTCGGCCACGGCGAAGTTGGCGCCGGAGATGCCCATGTCGGCGTTGACGTATTCAGCGCGCAGTTCCTTACGGGCGACCTTGACCATCTTCTGGATGTCTTCACGGTCCTGCTGCTTCTTGGTGATCTCGGAGAAGAGATCGGCCACCTGATAGCGGGACAGGTGGATGGCGGGCATAACCATGTGAGAGGGGCCTTCGTTACGGTTCTGGATGATCCATTCACCGAGGTCGGTTTCGACCACACGGAAGCCTTCCTTTTCCAGAGCGGGGTTGAGATGGATCTCTTCCGCGGTCATGGACTTGGACTTGATGATGGTCTTGCAGTTGTTGTCCTTAGCGATGCGGGCGATGATGCGGTTGGCTTCTTCGCCGGTAGCGGCGAGATGCACGTGCACGCCGCGCTTTTCAGCTTCGGCCTTGAACTGTTCGAAGAGTTCCATCATGTGCTGGGCGGCGTTGTCCTTGATGTTGGCAACGTCGTTGACGAGTTCGGGCACATCCCAGCCTTCGAAAATACGGGCGCGGTTCGCCTTGTAGTCAACGGCGAACTTGTCCAGAGTGGCGCGGAGGAACTTGTCGTCCAGCGCTTCCTGGATCTGACCGTGATATTCTTTCATATTCTTATGTTCGGCCATGACTTAGTCCTCCAGCAGCACGATATGGAGTTCGAGGGGACCGTGCACGCCGAGGGCGCCCACGCGTTCGATGTCGGCGGTACGGCTGGGACCGGTGATCATAGCCGTGTAGGAGGCACCGCCGCGGGTGAGCAGATCGAGCATGATGGTGTTGGCGTCTTCAAGGCGGTTCAGAAGAGTGGACTTCTTGACCAGCATAATAGAGACTTCAGCGATCATGGAGCCGAGGCGCACTTCTTCACGGTTGGAATTGACGATGCAGGTTACGGAGTCGGTAACGAGAGCGTCAGCCCAGGTGATGCTGGTGTCGAAGCCACCAAGATGGCTGCGCAGGCCGGAGCGAAGCAGGTTGATGTCGGTGCCGGCAGCCTTGGCTTCAAGAGCGGCAAATTCTTCATCAGAAAGGCCGGGAGCAGCGATAAAGCGTTCCGTAAGGGTGGGGAAGCCGTTTTCGCTTTCGGGGCCGTAGGTTTCGCCAGCAACGGGCATGAGCATTTCACAGTGGCGCTTCTTTTCAGTCACATCCACAGCGTACTGAAGAGCGTCCTCAAAGTCCTTGGCTTCATAGAGAGAAGCAGGAACAGCGGGAGCCTTTTTTCTCAGCACTTCAACGAGTTGATCCTGAGTCATCGTTACTCCTTGGCACATTTAGGCCAGAGATTTATGGTAGGAAGTCAAGGCCGGAGAACACTTCTCCGGCCTTATGTTTTTTATTCGGGGAGCATCTCAGCGTAGATTTCGACAGGATGCTTGACCTGCACTTCGTCCTGATTCTGGGACAGCATGTCGGAGAGCTGCAGCATGCAGGCGGGGCAGCCCGTAGCCACGGCACCAGCGCCGGTTTTCACGATGTTTTCGCGCTTGCGCTGACCGATCTGCTTAGAGAGGTCGTAGTGGAAGAGGGTGAAGCTGCCGCCGCAACCGCAGCAACGATCGGCTTCCTTCATTTCCACGAGTTCGTAGTTGGGGTTCTGAGCGATGAGCTTGCGGGGCTGAGAGGCCACGCCGAGGCTCTTCTTCAGGTGGCAGGAATCGTGGAAGGTGACCTTGGTCACGGAGCCGGCATTGCGGAAGCCAGTAGCCTTTTCATCGACATGGAGAACGTCGATGAGGAACTGGTTGATATCCATCACGCGGGCGGCCACGGCTTCGATGGTCTTACGCTGTTCCGGAGAGAATTCCGAAGCGAAGTGAGGCCACCATTCCTTCAGCGTGGCAGTGCAGGAACCGCAGGGGGTAAGGATGTAGTCGATACCGCCGCCGATGAGTTCCTTGGCGATGATGGCAAGGTTCTTCTCGGTTTCCTTCACGAAGCCGATACGGTCGCCGGAAGCCAGAGCAGGGATACCGCAGCAGGTGAGGTCGGTAGGCATGACAACGCCCACGCCGTGATGCTTGAGGACCTTGAGGCAGGCTTCGCCGAGCTGGGTGTAGTACTTGTCGGCCATGCAGCCGGCAAAGAACAGCACCTTGATGCCGCACTTGGAAGGCGTGTTGAGCGCGCCATAGGTGGCGTGCAGGGACTTGGCAGGCAGCTTGGCGATGTGGCGGGAACCGATGAGCTTGCTCATGAGAGGCATGTCATAGGTGGTGGAGCCCTGCTTGCGCATCACAGTGCCCTGGAAGGGGGCGGCGGCACGCATCATGGTGCTGAAGAGCGTGGGATGCGTGAGCAGCTGACGGAACACGAGCTTCTTGATGGGGTTCAGGCCGCGGTATTCCACGAGAGCCTGACGAGCCGCCATGAAGATGTCGAGGATCTTTACGCCGGAGGGACAGTTGGCCTGGCAGGAACCGCAGAGCAGGCAGCGGTTCAGTTTCTCTTCCACGGCGTCCACGTCTTCGATCATCTTGTGAGCAAGATTATCGAGCAGGGCGAGCTTGCCGCGGGAAACGTCTGCTTCCTTCATCGTCGCTCCGAAGACAGGACAGACAGCCTGACACAGACCGCAACGCATGCAGTCGCACAGCATATCGTCCAGCTTCATCAGCGTATTGGCAATACGAGTGATGTCGCTCATGATTAGATACCCGTGATCTTGTTAGCGTTGAGGAGACCGTTGGGGTCACAGGCACGGCGCATACGCTGGCAGAATTCGATGGTGCCCTTGCTGGTTTCCTTTTCCATCCACTTGGCCTTGGCGGTGCCAATGCCGTGTTCGCCGGACAGGGTGCCGCCGAGCTTCAGAGCCACGTCGAAGATTTCGTCGACAGCGGCTTCCACGCGAGCGAATTCTTCCTTGTCGCGCTTATCGCAGAGGATGGTGGGATGCAGGTTGCCGTCGCCAGCATGACCGAAGGTGCCCATCTGGAGGTCGTACTTCTTGGCGATCTCGTCGAGCTTGGCGAGCATGGCCGGGATCTGAGAGCGGGGCACAGTGGCGTCTTCGAGCACGCAGGTGGGACGAGCGCGGGCGAGGGCGGGCAGAGCCATGCGGCGAGCGGTCCACAGCTTGTTCTTTTCTTCGGCGGAGCCGGGGAGGTGGACGGCGGTAGCGTTGCACTTCTTGAGGACTTCTTCCACGCGAGCGGCGTCATCGGCGACCTGAGCGGGATGACCGTCCACTTCGATGAGGAGCATGGCGGCGGCGTCGGTGGGCAGGCCGGCCTTCTGGTCAGCTTCGACCACCTTCAGGGTGTTCTGGTCGAGCAGTTCGAGGGTGCAGGGCAGGATGTGAGCGGCGATGATGCCGGCCACGGCGTTACCAGCGTCCTGCACGGTGGCGAATTCAGCGGTGAGAGCCTTGGAGGCCTTGGGCGGAGGAACGAGCTTGAGGATAGCCTTGGAGATGACGCCCATGCAACCTTCGGAGGCCACCATGAGGCCGGCGAGGTTGAAGCCGGTGACGCACTTAACGGTGCGGGAGCCGGTCTTCACGAGGTTGCCCTTGTAGTCATAGAACTCGAGGCCCATGACATAGTCCTTGGTCACGCCGTACTTCAGGCCGCGGAGACCGCCAGCGTTTTCAGCGATGTTGCCGGCGATGGTGGACACGGACATGGAGCCGGGATCCGGAGGATAGAAGAGGCCCTTGGCTTCAACAGCGGCGGCGAACTGAGCGGTGACGACACCGGGTTCGACGACAGCGTAGAGGTCTTCAGTGTTGATCTCGAGGATGCGGTTCAGCGAGTTGGTCAGGATGACCACGCTGTCCTTGGTGTCCGGCACGGTGCCGCCGGAAAGGTTGGAACCAGCGCCGCGAACGGTGATGGCCAGACCGGCTTCGTAGCACATGCGAATGATATCGCCGAGCTGTTCGGTCTGGGTAGGACGAACGACAAGAGCCGGAGTCGTGGAAGGCAGCACGGCGCTGTCGTAGGAGTAGCTGGTGCGGTCGGCTTCAGAAGTGAAGACGTTTTCGGCACCGAGCAGGGCTTCCAGATCTTTGATAAGATTGGGACTGATCATAATTTCCCCTCCCCGAAGGATAGAACGGTAGAAGATTACATACACAATTTTTGTCCTACTACTGTAAGGGGAAAACCACAACTAAGGCAAGGCTTTTCTCATAGCTGGAACTGAAGGGTGAGAAATTCTTTTTTTCTCAAGAGGGTTAGAGATTGTGATATTTTGTAACATATTGATATTTCAAAATAAATAAAAGATACGTAATTTCTTTTCACGTGGCTGCCGAAAAAGGAAAATTATAACGAATTCCAGCACAGAAGAATGGATTGAGCCTTGCTCCAAAATTGTAATAAATACATACAAAGGACATGGCGACTGTTTGAGCGCTCAAACAGAAATATATAAAGACTGTTTGGTTAAACAAACAATCTTAAAGTCGGGGTATTTTCTTCAATAAAAGGGGTGCAAAACTACTACAGCCCCTGCGTACATATGCAGCGAATATATTTATGACAAAAAAGCCCGCTCCAGAAGAAACGGGCAATGCTGATTTGCAGAGATGGACAGGACAGGAACAGACTTTAGCTGTTTCTATCGTGTCGTTTCCTTTCCTCGCCTTGATATTACAGTATCCGGCAGCCGTCTTCGGTGATGACGGCCATGTGTTCCCAGCGGGCCCCGCCCCATCCGGGGAAGTAGAGCCCAGGTTCGATGGTCACGATATTTCCGGGGACGAGCGGTTCGGTGGCTCTGGGGCTGAGCCTCGGCCCTTCGTGAGTCTCCAGGCCGACGCCGTGCCCGAGCGAGTGGGTGAAATATTCCTCCATCCCGCAGGAGGCGAAGTAGTCCACGGCGACTTTGTGTACTTCGCGTCCGGTGATCCCGGGTCGCAGCACGGCAATGGCACGGCGCTGGGCCTCCTGCACGCGTTCCAGCATTTCGCTGAAGCGGGGATCAGGGCGATCGCCTATCCAGTACGTGCGAGTCATGTCGGAGCAGTAATGGTTCAGGCGGCAACCTTCGTCCACCAGCACCATGCAGTTTTCGGAAAAGACGGCTGGTCGTTCGGGGGCATAGTGGGGCAGGGCGGCATTGGCATCTTTAGCGACGATGGAAGGGAAGCTCAGTTCCGAGGCACCGTGTTCCCGGTAGAATTTTTCGATGGCCCATGCCACAGAGCCTTCGTCGCTGCCGGGAACGAGGATGGAAGGCAGCCAGTCCAGCAGCTGATAGTTGAGGGCAACAGAAGCCTCGATGAGGCGGATCTCATCCTCGTCCTTGACGGCGCGGAGCTTTTCCACGAGACCGTCAGCCGCTTTAAGGCCGAGTCCGGGTTCCAGGCGCTGGATATAGGCCCACGCGAGATGTTCGGCCTCCACACCGATGGGCTTCGTGCCGCACAGATCCTTGAGTAGGCTGTTCAGTGCTTCGGAAGAGCTGCTTCTGTAGATGAACACGCGTTCCGGCTCCCAGAGCTGGCAGGCGGCTTCCTCGTAGCGGGAATCGGTACAAAGCCAGTCCTTGCCGTCGGCCATGATGATGAGGCAGCCGGAGCTTTCGTTGCACTGGCAGTCGTGCAGTTCGAAGCCGGAGAGATAGAAGCGGTTTGCGGGCTGGCTGATGAGCAGGGCCGTCAGCCCTTCCTCGTGCATGAGGCGGCGCAACGCTTCCCGGCGGGCGGTGCAGGTTTCGATGTTCATACATCCCTCAAAAGAAGCGCCCCCGCGTAGGAGGCGCAGTGATAGTGGTGAAAGGATACGACAGAAGTGCCCTGTCAGCGTTTTCCACCGAACAGGCTGCCCAGAACGCCGCGGAGGAGGGACTTGCCTATTTCGCGGCCGATGGTGTTGGTGATGGTGCGTGTCGTGCTTTTGGTGGCGGCGTGAAGAATATCGCCCCACAGACCCTGTTCCTGCTTTTCACGCTGGCGTGCTTCCTTCTCGCGCAGACGAGCCTCGCGAGCTTCGGCTCTGGCAAGGCGTTCCGCTTCGAGCCGGGCCTTGCGCATGGCGTTTTCTTCCTTGAGGCGCGCCTTCTCAGCGGCGGCTTCTTCGGCTTCACGCTGGCGCTGCTCGGTGTGTTCTGCAAGGAGTTCATAGGCGGACTCGCGGTCGAGTTCCACACCGTAGAGGCGCTGCATCGGGGACTTCTGGATGATGGCCTGACGTTCTTCAGCACTGATGGGGCCTATGCCGCCTTCCGGGGGCAGGATGAGCGCGCGTTCCACCATGGCGGGAGCGCCTTTGCGGTCGAGGAAGGAGACCAGAGCTTCGCCGGTGCGGAGTTCGGAGATGACGCGTTCAGTATCCATGGCCGGATTGGTGCGGAAGGTCTGGGCGGCTGCCCGGA
>JAFWYI010000079.1 GCA_017522745.1 Mailhella sp. | reverse complement strand
GTCCACGATGACGACCTTGCCTTCGTTGCTGACGATGTAGTCCACGTCACGCTTGAAGCAGTGATGCGCCTTGAGAGACTGGAGGATGTGATGCTGGAAGGAGATGCTGCCGGGATCGAAGAGGTTCTCGATGTTCAGCATCTGTTCACAGAAGGCCATACCGGCATCGGTGAGCATGGCGGTCTTTGCCTTCTCGTCGATGGTGAAATGCTCGGTAGGCTGAAGATGGCGCACGACCATATCCATACCGCGATAAAGTTCGGTGGATTCGTCGCTGGCACCGGAAATGATGAGCGGAGTACGGGCTTCGTCGATAAGGATGGAGTCCACTTCGTCCACGATGGCGAAGTTATGACCGCGCTGCACGAGCTGTTCCGCGTAGAACTTCATGTTGTCGCGCAGATAGTCGAAGCCGAATTCGTTGTTGGTACCGTAGGTGATGTCGCAGGCGTAGGCGGCCTTGCGCTGATCGTCATCGAGGCCATGCACGATGACACCCACGGACAGCCCGAGGAAGTTATACAGGCGGCCCATCCACTCGGCGTCTCGGCGGGCAAGGTAGTCGTTCACGGTGACCACATGCACGCCCTTACCGGAAAGCGCATTGAGGATAACAGGCAGCGTGGCCACAAGGGTCTTACCTTCACCGGTCTTCATTTCCGAGATCTTGCCCGCATGGAGGACCATACCGCCCAGAAGCTGCACATCGTAGTGGCGCATGCCCATGACGCGGCGGGAGGCTTCACGCACCAGCGCAAACACTTCGCACAGCACATCGTCGAGCGTGCGTTCGCCGCTCTGCACGGCATCGCGGTATTCCGCGAGCTTGATGGGGAGTTCTTCGTCGCTCAGCTCCTGCATGGCAGGTTCGAGGGCGTTGATCTTCTTGACGTAGGGGCGCAGGGAACGAAGGTAGCGTTCGTTACGGGTACCGAATATTTTGCCGATCAGAAACTTGATCATCGTTATCTCCGAAAAAAGTATTGGACAACGTAGAGGATAAGTCATGCCGCATGGTTTGGCAAATGTTCTCAGGGGGGTTTTTGCGATGAAATTTCACTTATGCACCTCTGGAACGGCGACTGGACAAAGTTTTTCAGAAAATCTACGTTATTAGCAGTTGATACATCCACCTTTTGCGACCCCGAGACCTATGCCGCCCCAAAAGCTCTCTCTTGCTCTGCTCCTCCCCCTCGTCTTCACACTCGCGCTTGCCGGGTGTTCCTCGAAAGAAGACTCTGTGGGCTATCTGGGAGGCAGATATCGCGGCACGAAATCATACACGGTGCGCGGAAAGACCTACCACCCCTATAAGTCCGCCCGCGGCTACCGGGAAACCGGAACTGCCTCGTGGTACGGTCCGGGCTTCCACGGCAAAAGGACCTCCAATGGGGAACGCTACGACCAGAACGCCATGACGGCAGCCCATAAGCTCCTGCCCTTCGGCACCAGACTCCGCGTGACCAATCTCGACAACGGCCGCGTGACCACCGTGCGCATCAACGACCGCGGCCCCTTTGTGGGCACACGCATCATCGACCTCTCCAAAGCCGCGGCCCGCGAACTCGGCATGATCCAGAAGGGTACGGTCCGGGTGCAGCTCATCGCGCTGGGCGAAGGGAACCGCGAAGCCGAGATCCTCACGCCAGATGGCGACATGCTCGGCCTTTTCTACATCCAGATAGGCGCCTTCAGGGACATCTACCGGGCAGACAGGCTGGCCACGTTCATGCGGACCAAGGGCTACGGTTGCCGTATCGCCCGCCACGAACGCACGAGGCAGGACTACTACGTCCAGCTCGGCCCCTACCTCTCGCGGTCCGCAGCCGAGAAAGTAGGCCGGACATTGCGCCAGAGCTTCAAAGAACTTTTCGTCATTGCTGAATGACATGAAAACAGGGCCGCGACAGCGGAAGCAGTGAGGCTCAAACAGGATGGACGACGCGAGGAAAACGCATCACGGTCTCGGACCTTCGCAGTTGACTATTTCTGCCAGCCTGATATCTGCTCAGAAGACAGAACCGAAAAACATATCTGCTCTGGACGATATGCGATTGCACTATCCCCCAGACAAAGGAGCCCACTATGGCAAACATGACAGCCAAATATCTTGGTGACTTGCGCGTAGAATGTACGCATATCGCCAGCGGCGCGACCATCATCACCGATGCCCCCGTCGATAACTGCGGCAAAGGCGAAGCCTTTTCCCCCACGGACCTCTGCACCACCTCTCTCGCCGCCTGCTCCGTGACCATTATGGGCATCTACGCCCAGAAGCACGGCATCGACATCTCCGGCACTGAGATCTCCATCACCAAGGTCATGAGCGCCGACCCCCGCCGCATCGGCAAGATGGAACTCGTCTTCGACATGCCCGACCGTGATTATACTGACAGACAGAAGGCCGCCATCGAAAACTGCGCCCATACCTGCCCTGTGCATCTGAGCCTGCACCCCGACGTCGAGCAGGTGTTCATCTTCAACTGGAAGCGCTAAGCCCTTCTCCGGGCCGCCCCCCCCTGATCCAGATTCCCGCGCCTGCAAACGACAAATACGAAGGCATGCCTCTCGCGTCGATCCGCAGAGCCGGAGCCTTCGGAGACAAAAAAAGAGAGCTGCTGTAACTCTACAGCAACTCTCTATTTTTTATGGTCGGAGCGACTGGGATCGAACCAGCGACATCCTGCTCCCAAAGCAGGCGCGCTACCGCTGCGCTACGCTCCGCGTAAAAAGAGGCCGCAAAAACTCACGGCCTCTTTCTAAAAAGGCTTAGTAAGCCATGATGGTGAAGTTGTCGCGGCGGTTCTTGGCCCACACTTCTTCACCGGTGCCGGCCACGGCGGGACGATCTTCACCGAAGGAGATGATGTCGAGCTGTTCAGCGGGCACGCCGAGACGGACGAGGTAGTCGTACACAGCGCGGGCGCGGCGTTCGCCGAGAGCCTGGTTGTATTCCTGAGTACCGCGTTCGTCGCAGTTACCGGCGATGAGGACGGTGATGGAAGGATACTGCTTCAGAGTATCGGCCATCTGCTGGAGCATGTCGCGGTATTCAGCCTTGATGTCGTACTTGTTGAATTCGAAGTACACCACGTTCTTGGTGAGCTTCTTGGAAACTTCCTTGGCAGAGGGAGCCTTTTCCACCACGGGGGCGGCAACTTCAGCTTCAACGTTCTTCTTGGCGCAGCCAGCGCCCATGGCGAGGGCGAGACCAAGGACAGTGACCATAGCGAGAGCCTTCAGAGACTTCATGATAACTCCTCCTAAAGAGTTGCAACTATTATTTTTCTTTCCTGCTCATCTTCTGAAGACCAGTCAGACCAGGAAAGAAAATTTACAATTGGACTAAGCTCGAATATTGCCCCTGCCTACACCCCTTTGTCAAGATGTAATTCTTACTTTCCCCAGCGCGGGAATGCGGCATTCCCGGGCCCGGTAGGCAGGTGCTTGGCTTCGCCGCCATGGCGGGTGGTAAGATAGATCTGCTGTTTACCGCTGCGGGTAGACGTGAAGGCCACAAAATAGCTGTCGGGCGCGAAGGCAGGCTGTTCGTCACTGCCCGGACCAAAGGAGACCTGCTGATCGAGGCCGGTCACCAT
>JAFWYI010000078.1 GCA_017522745.1 Mailhella sp. | reverse complement strand
TCCGGAATATCGACGATGCCGCTTTCAGAGCCGAGAACGACAAGCCCGTTTCTGTCCATGCTCCAGCGGCAGGGCCTCAGACCGTTACGGTCGAGCATGGCCCCTACCCTGCTCCAGCCATCGGTAAAAACAAGGCAGGTCGGACCGTCCCACGGTTCCATGAGCGCAGAGTGATATTCGTAGAAAGCGCGTTTATTGTCCCCCATGACAAAGGTCGAACCGAAGGGTTCGGGGATCATCATCATGAGAGCGTGGGTGAGGCTGTATCCGGCCCTTACAAGAAGTTCCAGAACATTGTCCAGCGAACCGGAATCTGAGGTGTATGGACTGATGATGGGCAAGGCTTCCTTCAGCAGAGGGCCGAGTCTGGCAGACGACAGTACAGTTTCCCGTATGCCCATGCGGGTCCTGTTTCCGCTCAGGGTGTTGATTTCCCCGTTATGTGCGGCCATTCGGAAGGGTTGGGCCAAGGGCCATGAAGGCAGGGTGTTCGTGGAAAAGCGTTCATGGAACACCGCAAAGGAGGCGGCACAGTCCGGCTCTATGAGATCCGCATAAAACTCGCCGAGCCGGGCACCGGGCAGCATTCCTTTATATACGATGCTCCGGCAGGAACAGCTTGCGACATAAAAGGTGCGAGGATCCTGCCCCCTTTCCTTCAGTTCACCCTGAATGCTGTTTTCGGCTATGTGCCGGGCAAGAAACAAACGGGTTTCCAAGCCGTCCGGATCGGACAGATCCTCCGCGTCGCTCGCGACAGAACTTGGGACGATAAGAAGCTGGCGCAGGTCAGGCAAGGTCTCATACGCCCTAGAGTCCAGTACTTCAGGGAATACAGGTACTTCTCGCTCGTCTTCGACGAGGAGTCCGCAGGAAGCGAAAATTTCCCGGAAACGTCGCAGGCAGAACGAAGTAGCTCTTTCATCCCGAGGGAGAAAGAGCTGAGCCACAGCCCACAGGGACGGATGTTTTTTCAGGACAGGCCACTGGCGGAGAAAGAACTCCCGGGGCAGAGGTAAAAGGATGCCGGCACCATCGCCGTTTTTGCCCTGGCCGCCGCCACGATGGGCCATGCGGGCCATGGCTGTGAGGGACATGGTGATCACGTCATGACGAGGGATCCCGTCAAGATGAGCCACAAAACCCACACCACAGGCATCGTGTTCACGATAAGGCTCGAAAAGACCGTTCATATTTATTCCGGGAAAATGCGATGCAAGTAAGAGATGCCCCGGAGCGACGGGAGGGCATAAGTCGCCCCGGGGCGGCAGGAGGAAACGGAGTGAGAGAAAAGAAGGCAGGAGACATTTTTCTCTCGCTCCTTTCAACGGTCATTGGCGAGGGACCGTTGAAACAACAAGATCAGTGCAGCCAGAGCAGTTCGGCATAGGAGGGCAAAGGCCATGCTGCGGCACTGACCATACGTTCCAAGGCGTCGCAGTGTTCCCGGCAGGCTGTCATCGCCGGGAGCACCACGTCACGGGCGATGTGCGCCATGTTATGAACATCTTTTTCAACGCGCTGGGAATCGAGTGCTTTTTCAAGAGATTTCTGGGTGACGAAAAGAGCGGACGTGTGCTCACGAAGCTGGGCCAGATGGGCTTCTTCCGCTTCTGCTTCTCCAAGAGCGCTTCGCGTTTTCAGTACCGTATCGGCAAGCCTAGTCTGTTCACCAAGGGCGGCAGGAAGAATTCTGGTGCGTACCATGTCGAGTAGAAGAGCGCCTTCGATGCTCACGCTCTTGGCGTAGCTGTCCAGCAGTATCTCCTGACGGGCAAGCATCTCACGTTCGGTCAGCACGTTCTGCCGCAGGAAAACTTCCATGACTTCGGGGGAGCTGTAATGCTCAAGAGCCTCCACCGTGGTCGAAAGGTTGGGCAGGCCCCGTCGAGCGGCCTCCTCGGGCCAATCGGAAGAATATCCGTTGCCGTTGAACACTACAGCCTGATGTTCGCGGAACAGACGGGGAAGCAGTTCCTGAAGCGCGGTATTCAGTGCCACTCCACCGGCCACAGCCGTTTCCAATTCGGTGGCGATATCGTCCAATGCGCAGGCCATGGCCGTGTTGAGTGCGATATTCACCGGAGAAATGGACTGGGATGAGCCTACGGCCCTGAACTCGAACTTGTTACCGGTAAAGGCAAACGGACTGGTACGATTACGATCAGAAAGATCCACGGGAAGCGGCGGCAGCAGGGATACGCCTATCTCCATGGAAGTACGCCCCGGGGCATGCTTCACACCGTTCATGATGGTATCGAGGACATCTGTCAGCATATCGCCGAGATAGACGGAGATGATCGCGGGCGGTGCTTCGTTCGCGCCCAGACGATGATCGTTGCCTGCGCCCACGGTGCCCAGGCGTAGTACCGCGGAATGCTTGTGTACGGCGCGGAGAACGGCCGCAAGAAAGACAAGGAACTGAGCATTATCCAGCGGCGTGGAGCCCGGATCGAGCAGGTTGTTCCCTTCCGAATCGCTGATGGACCAGTTGTTGTGCTTGCCGCTGCCGTTGACTCCAGCAAAGGGCTTTTCGTGAAGCAGGCAGACGAAGTCATGCTTGGGAGCGATCTGATGCAGGAGGTTCATCATGATCATATTGTGGTCGACCGCCGCATTGGCATCTTCATAAATAGGTGCCAGCTCGAACTGTCCGGGAGCCACTTCGTTATGACGAGTCTTCGCCGGAATACCGAGACGGAACAGCGCATGTTCCACGTCCTGCATGAAGGCCAGGACTCGCTCAGGGATGGAACCGAAATAGTGATCTTCCATCTCCTGTCCCTTGGCTGGAGGCGTACCCGTCAGCGTACGACCGGCAAGCATGATATCCGGACGAAGCACGGCGAGCCTTCTATCGACAAGAAAATACTCCTGTTCCGGGCCGACGTTAGGTTTGACGAACGTGGCCTTTTCGTTGCCGAAAAGACGCAGGATACGCAAAGCCTGACGCGAAAGCGCGGAAATGGAACGCAGCAGAGGGATCTTGCGATCGAGAGCCTCGCCAGAATAGCTGTAGAAGAGCGTGGGGATATGGAGCGTCGTTCCTATGACGAAAGCAGGTACCGTGGGATCCCATGCCGTATAGCCTCGGGCTTCGAAGGTAGAGCGAATGCCGCCCGAGGGGAAGGAGGACGCATCCGGTTCGCCGCAGATAAGCATCTTTCCCGAAAATTCATTGATCATCCTGCCCTCGCCCGTCGTGGAGAGGAAGGCGTCGTGCTTTTCTGCGGTGAGACCGGTCATGGGCTGGAACCAGTGCGTGTAATGCGTCGCGCCCTTGGCGATGGCCCAGTCCTTCATCACACAGGCTACCGTATCGGCAATGGAGGAATCGAGCAGTTCACCCTTGTTGATCGTTGCCTTCAGTGCTTTGAAAACTGGCTTGGGAAGGCGCTTTTGAAGGACTTCAAGAGAAAATACGTCACAACCGTAAATGGAATCGATCTCTGATGTCAGGGAAAGATGAGGGCAATGGCTTTGCGCTATCTGCTGGATTGCTTCAGTACGGGCGGTCATAGCTGCTCCTTTCATGAAGAGGGGAAGATTCTTTGGGGCGGATCGCCGGAGCAGGAGAGGGGAGAACTTCCGGCGATCCAAGGGGAGGAGGACACAAAAACTGGATAACTCTACAAGGCGTCAGTACCGCGTTCACCCGTTCGGATGCGAACGGCGTCTATGACATCGTAGATGAAGATTTTGCCGTCGCCGATGTTTCCGGTCCGGGCTACGGAAACGGCTTCCAGAACCTTGTCGAGGGCTTCATCGTGGATGACGACATCAATTTTCACTTTGGGTAGACAGTCCACGTCGTAGGTGAAGCCGCGGTACACCTCAGTATGGCCGAGCTGACGCCCGAAACCCCGAACCTCGCAGTAATTCATGCCATGGATGCCGATAGCGGAAAGACTTTGCTTCACTTCTTCCAGCTTGGAAGGACGGATGATGATCTCTATTTTTTTCATGCTGAAAGCTCCTGTCTGTTTTACTGCTGTATGGAGTAGCCGCGTTCGTTATGCTGACTGAGGTCAAGGCCGCTGAGTTCGGAATCCGCATCCACGCGCAGACCTATGCAGAGATCCACGACCTTCAGGATGATGCGGCTGACCGCGTAAACGAAGACCCATGTTCCTGCGATGGAAACGATCTGTACCCAGACCTGATGAGGATTGCCGTAGAACAGGCCGTCCACGCCGTTGACGGCAGACGAGGCGAACAGGCCGGTGGCAAGAGCTCCCCAGGTGCCTCCGATGCCATGGATGCCCACCACATCAAGAGCATCGTCGTAGCCGAAGATATGCTTGAGCAGGATACCGCCGTAGCAGATGACACCACCGATAAAGCCGATGAACAGGGCAGGCATGAACTCCACGAAACCGGCAGCAGGAGTGATGGCTACAAGACCTGCCAGAGCACCGGAAACCGTGCCGAGCGTAGTGACCTTGCCAATCCGGCACCGTTCGACCAGCATCCATCCGAGGACACCGCCAGCCGTAGCCAGATGCGTGGTGACAAAGGCATGTCCGGCCAGAGCGTCCGCCGCCAGCGCACTGCCGGCATTGAAGCCGAACCAGCCGAACCAGAGCAGGCCTCCGCCGAAAACGGTCATGGGCAGATTGTTGGGAGCCATAGGAGTCTTGCCGAGGCCGATGCGAGCGCCGAGCGCATGAGCGCAGGCAAGGGCCGCCGCCGCAGAGGCCATGTGGACGACCGCACCGCCGGCGAAGTCGACCGCGCCAAGACGAGCCATCCAGCCGCCGCCCCAGACCCAGTGAGCCATGGGGCAATAGGCGAAGGTCATCCACAGCGCAGAGAACAGCAGCATGGCCGAAAAACGGATGCGCTCCGCATAGGCTCCGGAAATGAGCGCTACGGTAAGAGCCGCGAACATGCACTGAAAAGCCATGAATACGGAGTGCGGCAGATTGGATGCAGGGCCGTTGGCTTCTTTTCCTACGCCGAGAAGAAATACATGATCGAAGCCGCCTATAAGTCCGGCGATGTCTCCGCCAAAAGCCAGAGAATAGCCGAATATCGCCCAAAGCACCGAAATGAGGCCAAGCGACGCATAGCTGTGCATGCAGGTGGACAGGATGTTGCGCGAACGAACGAGGCCACCGTAAAAAAGCGCCAGCGCAGGAGTCATAAGCATGACGAGCCCCGCACAGAGGATGATGAAAGCAGTGTCTGAGGGATTCATGAAAACCTACCTGGAAAGGGGTGCCCCTGAACGATGCCTGAAAGCACTCCGTTGAACCGCATCTGCCCTTTTCCGTTGCCATGCTTCGTGGTTTTCAAATCCACGAAACGGAACTGCAGATGCCATTGCAAAAGCAAGAAGCGTGCCAGCGGAAAGAAAAATTGCGGCTTGATTGCTATATCCATTTGAAATATAATGATAAAATATATTCCAAGGCGTTATTCAGCCGTGGTTCATCCTGAGTACAGGTGTAGAAAATCTACGTTTTGGTAGAAAATATTCTTTTGGAAAGAGCGCGATCGCGTGGTGTCAAAGAGAAATAAGGAATAAAATTTTATGATAAATCAATATATTACAGACTTTCTACAACTTGGTGGAAAATTCCCCCTTTGATTGTTTGAGCACTCAATCAAAGAAAGGGGGCATTTTGCAGACTATTGAAAGTATCTTTTTGATTTTATTGGTTTTTAGTAAATATCTACCAAAATGTAGAAATAACATGACTGTGTTCAGTCACAAAAAACGCCCTTCCTGCACGGCAGAAAAGGCGTTTCGGTCAATGGAAATGATCTGGCTATTCCCATTCGATAGTCGACGGAGGTTTGGAGGAAATATCGTAAACCACCCGGTTCACCCCTTTGACCTCGTTTATGATGCGATGCGATATGCGGGCCAGTACCTCGTAAGGCAGTCGAGACCAGTCTGCGGTCATGGCGTCCACGCTT
>JAFWYI010000077.1 GCA_017522745.1 Mailhella sp. | reverse complement strand
GAAACATAAGTTTCTCAAATCGAACTCAAAGCTCTATATTTCCCAACTCGCTATTCACTTGTCAAAGAACCGCCGCCGCTCATCAGCGGCGAAGATGCTTTATGCATCATTTGCTTTTTTCTGTCAACAACTTTTTTCAAAGTTTTTTCAGAAAAGATCTTCAGCACTTCGCTCCTCCCTGCCCCGTGGGGCTTTCTCAGAGCCGCTGTGCCTCAGCGCGTTGTTGGTTATGCCCAAAACAGCCCTACTTGTCAAACACTTTTTTCTTAAATTCTTAAAATATTTTAATTTTTTTAATGCAACACATGAGTTTATTTGAATTTATTTGTGAAGACCACACACGCCGAGTACAAGCTGAATGCCGCTTTTCACCCTTTCGACAAGGCAGGATCCTTTCTAATCCAGCCTTTTTACCGTTTTTCCTACGGCAAATGCCCGGGCGACGAATTCGCCAACAGTATAATATTCTCTGGTCATGGGGGCGTAGCACAGTGCTTCTATCTTCGCATGGTCAGGAAGCCCCTCAGGCGTAAGGCACTCTCTGCTCACCTTGGCATCCATGATCTCGCCGATGAACTGCGTATGCGAACCGAGTTCCACAGTATGACGAAGGAGCAGTTCCAGTACCACCGGGCACTCTGCCACGAACGGCGCATCAACATGTTCACCAGCTACTGGGGTAAGCCCCAGCGCCTCAAATTTATCCTCAGTCTTTCCCGAGGCCAGCCCCACGAAATCTGCCACGGCGACCTGCTGCCTTCCGGGAATGCTTACGGTGAATGCCTGCCGCTGCTGAAGGGCTCTGTGCGTCCAGGCAGAACGCCGAACAGAAACCGTCAGACACGGAGGCTGTGAACAGCAGATGCCTCCCCATACGGCAGTCATGATATTCGGTCTGTTCTCCGCGTCGTACGTTCCTACAAGCATGACAGGGGCAGGAGAAATAAGGGCCTGCGGGCCAAGAGAGATCAA
Source organism: Mailhella sp. (assembly GCA_017522745.1). GTDB lineage: Bacteria > Desulfobacterota > Desulfovibrionia > Desulfovibrionales > Desulfovibrionaceae > Mailhella. The sequence continues at coordinate 1,557 of JAFWYI010000077.1, read as the reverse complement.
CATAATCCGCTTCCATCCTTAAAGAGGCTGAAAAGCCCAGATGGCCTTTCCATAATAAATGGCTGGCCAGTCAGATTCCACGACATGCCACGATGCGTCTACGCCCACCTGCTCCTGCGTTCGCAGGATATAGCCGGACTCGGTCACCTGCACACGGCGGAACAGGAGATTCTTCTGGGATCGCACCGCAACGATATCCCCATCGCGCACGGCGGCATCCTTTTCTACGGCAACGAGAGCGCCCCGATTGAGGACAGGCGCCATGCAGGATTCGAGAAAACGGAATATCTGCACTTCGTCGCGCAAGAATTCCACAGGAAACATCTGCAGGCCGATGACAGGGAAAAAACCATCTCCCACAGCACACGTACTGTGGTACGGCATTTCTCCGGGAACTGGGGCAAGCAGGGATGGAGCCTCCGGCTCTCGCAGGAATCCTGCCGTATCACCTTCCGGCATCGTCCAGTCGCCGCTATTCTGGCGCAGCTTTTCTTCATCGTATACGGGGCCACGGCCGAATCGCTGCCAGTCCACCTTCACCCCGCGAGCATCATAAAGGCGCATACACCAGTCTGAAGGAATGCTTTTCCGCTTCTTTGCGTCGGAAATGCTGGCCTGCCGGATGCCGATGATATCCGCCAGTTCGCTTTGCGTGCGAGCTTTTGCGGCAAAGAGCATCCTTGCATAGACCGCTTCAAACGAGTGCATGCGCCTTTTCCTTTTACTTAATGGGCTGCAGCAGAGGACTGTCGGGCGTAAGTATCATACGAGTGTTCTCACCGAGCGACTTACGCAGAGCTTCGAGTCCACGCTGAAAGGAGAAGAACTCCGGCGACTTCGAAAAGGCTTCGGCGTAGATGCGGGCGGCTTCGGCATCGCCTTCACCTCGCAGCACCTGAGACTGCTTATTGGCTTCTGCCAGAATGAGAGCGCGCTCCTTGTCTGCTTCGGAGCGGATCTTCGTAGATTCTTCCGAACCTTCCGAGCGGTACTGCGTAGCCTGACGTTCGCGTTCTGCACGCATACGATCGAAGATAGCCCGCTGGTTCTCAGCCGGGAGGTCGGTACGCTTGATGCGCACATCCACCAGCTTGATGCCGAACTCCTTCATCTGGGCCGAGGCTTTTTCCGTCACGGAATCCATGATGGCGGTTCGCTTGTCGTTGACCACCTCACTCAGCGTATGGCGGCCGATATGGGCGCGAATCTGCGAATAGATGACGGCATCGAGACGAGCCTGAGCATTCACTTCGTTGCGCATGGTGCTGTAGAAGCGCAGGGGGTCCACGATCTTCCAACGGGCATAGTTATCAAGCACGATGGATTTAAGGTCGCTGGTGAGCGCTTCTGCCGGACGCGCATCATAATCAAGGATACGAGCGTCGAAGTAGACCACGTTCTGGATGAAGGGCAGCTTCATGTGCAGACCGGGGCGATAGACCTTATCCAGAGGATGACCGAGCTGGATTACCAGCGCCTGCTGGGTCTGCTGTACGATGAACAGACTCTGCTGGAGCAGGATGAGTACACCCACAACGAGTACCATGAGTACGGTGG
>JAFWYI010000076.1 GCA_017522745.1 Mailhella sp. | reverse complement strand
TGAGCCGTGTTGCGAGCCCCCTTCACAAGCGTTTGCACATCCTTCTGTTTTGTCTTACTCTTGAGTATTCCTTTTCGGGAGGCATATCATGAAAGTCCATACCCTTCTCGCCGGCCTTGCCGCGGCACTGATGCTCACGGGCTGCGCCGGTGAAGGCTTTAAATTGAAAAATCCCTTTGCTCAGCCCAGCCTTACGGAATCCTACGTGTCGCAGTTCCGCGATGTGCCCATCCCTGCGCCCATGAAGTCCATGACCAATGAGTCCTACGTGACCATCGGCCATGACGGCGGGAAGATAGGGCTGGAATCCTTCGAAGGCCGCGTGACCGTCGAGTCTCTCGCCAATATCATGATGCAGAATATGGCCCGCAGCGGCTGGCAGCTCCGCGGTTCCAGCGCTGGCATGCGCTCCATCCAGCTTTATCAGAAGGAACCTCATTACGCGGTCATTTTCTATAACGATGGGGCCATCTACTCTGACATGGACATCTGGGTGGTGAACAACGTGGGCGTGGATATCATGACTCTCGTTCCCGAAGCCCGGAACACCATGGGCGGCCTCGGGACCTCCGTGCCTTTCAACACGCCCTCTTCGTATTCCTCCCCCGCCTCCGATCAGGTGACCAGCCTTCCCTACTAAGGAGGGAAAATGGAAAAGCATCTGCTGTTCGATATGTTCAAGGGCAAGCGCCTCCATCTGGGCGTGTGCGGCTCTGTGGCGGCCTTCCGCGTGGCGGAGCTGGTCCATCGCTGGCAGGATGTGGGCGTGAGCGTGAGCGCTACGCTTACAGCGGCCGCTCGTCAGTTCATAGGTCCGCTCACCTTCGAGGCTCTGGGAGCTTCTCCGGTGTATGGCGATATGTTCAGCGGCGAAGCGCCGTTCGAGCATCTTGAGCCCGGGCAGAGCGCCCATGCCATGATCATCGCACCTGCCACGGCGGATATCATCGCCCGCATGGCTCAGGGGCGTGCGGACGATATGCTCGCCGCGCAGGCGCTCGGCTTCGACGGCCCCATAGTGGTGGCTCCGGCCATGAATCCTCGGATGTGGCAGAACCCTGCCACGCAGGCCAACGTGGAACTGCTCAAGGAGCGAGGCTTCATTTTCGTGGGGCCGGACAGCGGCGTTGTCGCCTGCCATGACGAAGGGCGAGGTCGCCTTGCCGACCTGAGGATGATCTTCCTTGCAGCGCTCAAGGCGCTCACCCCGCAGGATATGGAAGGGCAGACTGTGATGCTCACCCTCGGGCCTACCCGGGAAACGTGGGACGACGTGCGTTTCTGGACGAACGCCTCCACAGGAGCCATGGGCGCTTCCATCGCTATCGCCGCATGGCTGCGCGGGGCAGAGGTACACGCTGTGTGCGGGCCTGTGGATATCTGGATGCCGGATGATCCGCTGTTCCATCGCCACAATGTCGTCAGCGCGAAGCAGATGCTCGATACCGCGCGCCGCTGGTGGCCGGAATCCTCTGTTGGTGTGTTCACGGCTGCTGTGGCGGATTTCAGCCCCGAACCGCATGGTCCCGGAAAGTTTAAGAAGGACAAGGCCGAGGACGGCTTCAGCCTGAACTTCCTGCCCAATGCTGACATACTCCGTACGCTGGCTGAAGAGCGCAGTGAAGGGCAGGTGGTCGTGGGCTTCGCCGCCGAAAGCGCGCCTGATATGGATGCGCTGGGGGCCGCTGTGCGCCACAAACTTTCGTACAAGGGCGCGGACATGATAGTAGGCAACCGTATTGCCGATGGCTTCGTGCGCGCTTCCAACCGTGTGTACGTTGCCGACGTTCAGGGCCGTGAAGAACTGTGGCCTGAAATGCCCAAAACGCAGGTGGCGTGGAAGATAGTCGACTGGTTCCGCACCCTGCCGCAATGATGTGAGATGAAAGGATACGCTCCCATAGTTCGTCCGTGGCTGAATGCCGGACTCCGAACGCTTCTTCTCGATAGTGAGGAGCGTGTCCTTGCCTTGCGCGCGAAACAAGGGGATGAGGGCCCGGCTCAGAGGGCCGCGAAGGGCAACCCTGCTCCTGCGGCGATGCGCCCCGCGCCGTCCGTGCGTCCTGCGCCGGCCAATCGTCCTGCAACACCTGCGTTTTCCAAACCGGAACCTGCGGCGGCTCCAAAGGCAGGTATGCCGCGAAACGCCGCTCCTCAGAATGGTTTTCCGGGGCGCCGACCTGCCGTGGCGGAAACGGATATCGCTCCTGCCGCCGCACCGAAGCCCCGCCCAGTCGCGTCGCAGTCTCTGCTGGCCGCCCCCGGCGCTATCCCGGTGGAACAATGGCCGACGCCGTGGCTTGCGCTCAAGAATCGCCGCCCGCTCCCAGCTCGTCCTCAGGTCCTGTGGACGTATGCGGGGCTGGGCGAAGACCTCAGCGGCAGACCGGACGAGGACCGCAGACGTGTCATCGTCCGCATGCTTACGGAGTTGCGGCACCCGGCAGGAACGCATGTGTTCTGGCCTTTCTCGCTGCCCGGGGCCGAGCCGATGGGAGAATCCTCGCTGTTCTGGAGCGGGGTGAAACTTCTGGATCCCCGCGTACTCTTGCTGTTCGGTTCCGATACCCGCGATGCGCTGGGCATGCCCAAGACTCTGCTGCCGTTCTGTCAGGAACGCGTGTATGGCAGGCTGGTGGTCCAGCTGCCTCGGCCGCAGGCTCTTGCCGTGGATGAGGCGGCGTTCCAGCGGGTACTGGCGTTCCTTGCCAGTCTCCACCGATTCTATTTTGCGCGTTAGCGGTCGGTGAACGGATCTTTTCAGCGTCAGTGAGAGTTCACGCTTTCACTGGCGCTTTTTTTGTGAGCTGTGAGCGCGAGGCCAGAGCTGGTTGTCACACTGCTCTTCTGCGTTTCGTTCTTTTCACGACAAGCGCCGGTGAAGCGGAGATCTTGGAGCTGTGAGGTCGTGCAAACGAGTGCCGGATACTCGGGTAAGTATGCAGAACCAAGTGTGATCTTAGAGGCCGATGCAAAAAACGATGCGCAAAAAGATATGTAAAATCAAAATATTGATATATTTCTCTCGGGAGCCAAAATTTCTTGCCCATTTTGTGAATTTTTTGCTTTACTTTTTGCGCAAAAAAGCGCATACCTTTTTTACCGATACTTCTAGGCCGGCATCAGGCATCTGCTGTGGGTTTAGGTATAAGGTAGTGGACTGTAGGGCCATACGGCTCGGAATCGGGGAGGGGGGCCTCCCCGTTTTTCTTTTAATGATGCGTCTTCCCCCCTCTGCATAAACAAAAAACGGAAGCTCAGACCTCCGTTTTTTTGCGTAAGTAAGCGTTGTCAGCAGAGTCTGTCGGCGCATCCTCGAACAGCCATTTCCATGCCTTCGCCATAGTAGAAGTTGCCATTCACCAAAGTCCGGCAGCGTACTATTTTTTCGAATGCGGCCAGCAGTTGCGAGTCCGGGGCACGGAACTGATGCCAGAACTCGGCGAGGTCGGCTTCTTTGCTGTTTTCTGCCAGACCGGGCATGGCATAGACCGACTTGCCCACGCAGTACACGGCCTTGCCCATTTCCAGAGCCTGAAGGCCCATAGTGCTGTTGATCAGGACCACGGCAAGGCTTTTGCGGATCATTTCCACGCCGTTGCCGCTTTCCACGAACAGCACACGATCTTCGATGCCGCAGGCTCGGCTGAAACTGCGGAT
>JAFWYI010000075.1 GCA_017522745.1 Mailhella sp. | reverse complement strand
GCGAGCATCACCCCCGCGAGGGAGTGATCGGTCAGGCGGGTATAGGTATCCTCGCCAATGCGCAGGAAGGCTTCCGCTTCGGAAAGGGCAGACTTGGCGCGGGCAAGGCGGCTCTGGGCCTGAGAGACATCGGCCATGGTATCCACGCCGCGTTCAGCGCGCTGGCGAGCCTTTTCGAGGATGTTTTCGTGGGCGGCCACGTTTTCCTTGGCGAGTTCATAGATCTCCGTGCGGCGCAGTACGTCCACATGGGCGATGATGGCATCGAGAGCAAGGGAGGTGGCGTTGTCCAGAACGCGATGATCCAGCGAACGGTAGGTGGCTTCCGCTTCGCGCACACGGCCAAGCGTGCGGTAACCATCCCACAGGGGCTGGGTGATGATGAGCGAAGCCGAAGAATACGGCGAGGCGCTGTCGTAGCCATAGGAACGCGTGGTGCTATTGTCGAGGTAGCCGAAGCCGCCACGAGCCACAAGGTCAACACGAGGCCCCCAGCCAGCTTTGGCGCGCTCGATCTCATGGCCTACAGCAGAGCGATTTCCTGAAGGGCCTTGAGCGAATGGTTGTTGCGCATCATGGCTTCGATGGATTCTTTCACGGGGATAGGTTCGCCGCGTCCGGGGATCCACCCATAGCCGAAGGCTGGAGCGGCCATGACGGCACAGAGGCCAAGGCCAAGTAAAGTCTTATGTAAATATTTCATATCATATCCTTTTCATAGAATGTTCGGCATCGTTCACGCTGTTTCCAGCGCTGCCACGCTTCAAGCAGGCATTGCTTCTGTTGTGGCACTGTCAGCTTTTCAGAAAACTTGCGAATGATAATCATTCTTGAGTTTTTTTTCAAGAGCGTGCAGAGAGGGGCATCATCTATGGCCCTGCACAGTGTGGCCAGCCTCTCTTCCGTATTGGTGGCCGGCAGGGAGAGCAGATACGAGGAAAGATCGCCTTCCCTCATGCCGAGGTCCGCACCCGCATGGTCCGATGTGCAGGAGAACCCGCCCAAAAAGTCGTCCAGGACTCTGGCCGCCGCCTCGGGAAGGACCAGCACCGTTCCACAGCTCATGGCCTCCACTATTTCCGACCGGGGAGCCGCACCGGCTATGACCTCTGGACAGAGGTGCAGGGTGGAGGCGCAGAGCATGTCGCGCCACGTATGCAGACTTTTGAATTCCTGCACCACGATGCGGGACAACCAGGACTCAGGCAGGCTCCTGGCTATGTTCGCGGCCACTTCGCAGACCTCAGGGGAGGAACAGCTCAGGAGCAGGAATACTTCTGCCCTATGGGCGAGCATGCCAGCACAAAGGTTCCACAGCTCGCGCGACGCGGCCGCCGCAGAGGAATAAAGGTCGATGGTGACGAGCTTCTTATCCTTGAAGTCCTGCCCTTCCAGAACAAAAGGCTGGGCACTTTCCGGGGAGAAGAAGTCTGTGTCCACGGCAAGCGGAAGCAGGCTGGCTTCGCGGCGGAGCAAGGGCGGTATACCGCGCAGATGCTGTTCGGAAAAGGCGAAACAGGCATGGCTCTGGGCAAGGCTGGCACGCAGCCGGAGCTGGGCAACTTCCTCCGCTTCGCGGCTGGCGCGTGCGGGCTGAGCATCGGCAAAGCCGAGGAGTACAGACTCAGGAAAAGCACAGGACAGGTGCAGCGCTGCGCCGGAACTGCCGGAGAACACCACCATATCAGGGATGAAGCCGTTCTTGCGCATGGCGGCAAAAGCATCAGAGGCATAACGCGAGGCCAGGAGCGTCCTGCTCCATTCGGCACGCGCGGCTTCTCCGGGCAGAGCCTTATCGACACGAGGCGGACGCACGGGCTTGAAGAGGACACGATGTACTCCCGGGATGGAGAAATCCCGCCGCCCATAATGCGAGGCAAAGAACACCTCATGGCCATCCGCGGCAAAACCTGCCGCCAATGCCCCGAAGCGTCCGGGAAAGGTATCTGCACAGAAAAGGATACGCATGCGAGCCAGGCCTATTTTTCGCGCAGGGCGTTCTGCCTGGCCTTGAGGATGGGCTTCAGCAGATAGTCCAGTACGGTCTTCTTACCGGTGAGGATATCCACGGTGGTCATCATACCGGGCATGATGGGGAGAGATTCCCCATTATGTTCGATGGCCGTTTTAGGCGTGCGCACCTTGACGAGGTAGTAGAATTCGCCGCGTTTGTCCTCGATAGTGTCGGCGCTTATCTGTTCGAGAACGCCGTCCAGTCCGCCGTAGATGGAAAAGTCGTAGGCAGAGACCTTGACCATGGCTTTCTGACCCGGATGCAGGAAGGCTACGTCCTGCGGGCGCACGCGGGCTTCGACCAGAAGCGTATCATTGAGCGGCACTATCTCCATGATGGATTCGCCGGGTTTGACCACGCCGCCTACAGTATTGATATAGATCTGCTTCACCGTGCCGCGCACGGGGGAACGCAGTTCAGTACGGGTGACGCGATCGCTGCCTGCGGAAAGGCTCTCACGAAGGGAGGCGAGCTCGATGCTGCGCTTGTTGATCTCGTCCATGAGTGCGGCGTCGAGTTCCGCACGGCGCAGAGCAATGCGATGCTCCGCTTCGCTGGCGGCGGCTTCGGTGCGAGGGATGGAAACATCCAGCGTGTCGAGTTCGCCCTGCGTCTGCACGGAGCGTTCCTGAAGTTCAAGGAACTGCACGCGGGAATAGTTGCGCTTTTCGAGCAGGGGGCGGGCTATGGCTATCTGCTGGCGGATGAGTTCCAGACTGCGGGCAAGCTGCTCGCGCCTTGCCTTCTGTTCGTCCACCTCGTGGCGGCGCTGGTCGGACTGGGCACGCAGGACCTGCAGTTCGGAAGCGCGCTGGCGCATCTGCACGTCATAGGTCTCTTCCTGTACTTCGGTCAGGCGACGGCCCTGTTCGAGCTGTTCCTTGGAGAGTTTGTAACCAGTCCCCTGCTCCAGCCACGTCTTCAGATCTTCGGGCCACACAAGTTCCGTCGGGATCTTTCCCGCTTCATCCACCTGCACGATGGAACGGAGGCGAAGTATGGCCGTGAGGTTCTCCATAGCCTTGAACAGCATGTCGCGCAGGGAGGATTCGGCCATCTCGTTGTCGAGCCTTGCGAGGACGGCCCCCTTCTCTACTATCTGGCCTTCATAGACTTCCACACTGCGGAGTATGCCGCCTTCGAGGTTCTGGATGATCTGCGTACGCGAGGAAGCGATGACCTGCCCATCGGCACGGGTCACTTCATCCAGCATGGCCACACTCGACCACGCGAGGAAGGCCG
>JAFWYI010000074.1 GCA_017522745.1 Mailhella sp. | reverse complement strand
TGGATGCCACGCTGGAAGCAAGTGCGCCAGCCATGGCCGGGCTCCAGAAATCCTGCCCGACTGTTTCGCTTCCCGGCATGGCGGTATGAGCTTCCAGCACCGACGCGAAACGTGCGCCCCACGCTTTTTCCAGATCGAGAGCAACGGCATAGGGCAGAAGCTCCTGATAGTGCTGAAGCGTCTGTTCCGGCGGATTCATGGCGTTGAACCTGTCGCTCTCCGCCATACCGATATACAGGGCCAGCCCTTCTATCTCATCGAGCAGGGCGCGGGCCTCCACGCTGGGGGCATCCATGATGAAGGAGAATCCGAAGGGGATCAGGATCACCACGGTCATCAGCGCTATCTGAACAGGAGAGAAGTACAGCAGGATACTTCCGCCGATACCGAAGAACAGCCCGCCTACGAGCATGCAGAAAAGGCCGAGAGGAAGAGCGTGAGCAGGATGGCGGGGAGATATCTGCGCCGCTTCCATTCCGAGATCACCACCTTGGCGAAGTTCCGCGCGAACAGAGAAAAGATCAGCAGCGCCATGGGACCGACCACTACCTCCGGGGGAAGCGCCCCACCCGCACTCCAGCCCGCGATGGCCGCCAGCCCCAGAAGGGTCGCCACCATGCCGAGGAAAGTCCACACGGAACCGAAAAGCCCGTTGAGCAGGCCACCACGCCCGCCTTTCCACATCCTGCCGAATTCACGACTCAGGCGTGTCTGCAGAGCCTGACGCATATCGTAAAATATCTCGCCATGTTCCTTATCGACCGGCAGAACGCTCCCTTCGGGCAGATGACGCAGGATGCTGTTCTCCTCGATGCAGGGGGACTGCCCCTCGCCGCGCACCAGCGTGAAGCCTTCCTTCGCATTGCCCAGCACTCGGCAACAACCGCGCCCGGCAAGCGAGATGAGCGCAGCACCGAAACAGCGCGGCGAGAACAGGGCCTGATGAGCAAGATACCCCACAGCGGCAGGAGACATGGGGCCCGGTTCTCCGTTCTCCTGCCCTCGTTCAGTGAGCGGGGGATGGAATCGGGCGATGACGGTCCCCTTCTTCGGATCGCGCCCGAAAAGGAACCACGTGACGCTGAAATACACGAGCAGAGCCAGCGCCAGAGCCGCCAGCAGGAGCGTAGTCATGCCCTGCCCTTCGTGGGATATGGTCACGAAGCCCTTGCCCCAGCCAGCCGCCACGGTGAGCTGCTCACCAGGCAGTATGGCGCGGCGGGCCTTGAAGCTCATGACTTCACGGCCGCCCTGCCGGGAATGGTCCATCGCGACTGCGGATTCCCGGCTGCCTGTGCGGCCAAGCCATGTCACCTGACCGTAGAACGGCGCGCCTTCCGGGCAGAAGACTACGCAGGAGGCTTTGTCGATGGGCGCTTCCCAGCCGGAACCGGTGACGTTCCACGTAAGTTCGTCATTGGGAGGGAACAGGCCGACCTGCCCTGTCATGCGATAGGTGAGGACGAATTCATGGAGACCGGGGGACAGGATAGCCCCCTTGTCCCGCTGATACACGCGGACGGAGTCGCCGTTGTTCTCCACGTCGTCCGCCGGGCGGGCCCTGCCATCCAGAGTGACCGAAAGCACGTCCATCCGGGCCACGCCGGATTCACGCCAGCGCGTGACCACAGGGATGTCGCGGTACATACCGTGGAACGTGCCCGAACGCGGGATGTCCACCAGCAATTTTTCCCGGACCTCGATGGCGCCGTCGTTCCCGACTTCGATCACAGCCTGAAAATCACGGATATGGATGGGCGCGGCCAGCGCGGTAGCAGCAAAGGAAAGGACCAGTACCAACGCAAGAAAGAGGCGTTTCATAAGGTCTCCAGAACAACGGGAGGAGAAAAGAAAAAGGAGGAAAACTTCCGCAAAGAAGCCTTCCTCCCCATATTCATACTCCATCCCTTTTTCAAAACTGTTTATCAGAGCGAAAAGGAAAGCCTTCAGTCCAGGCTTTTCTTCTACACGGAATCAGAAGTCTTGGAAAGGGTGAACGCGCCCGGATGCCGTTTTGCGCCCGGCGCGAAAACTTTTTTACTTAGCGAAACTCACCTGAGGGACCGCGCGTTCCGCCTCGTTCTCCAGCTCGAAATAGTCGAGCTTCTGGAAGCCGAACATACCGGCCACGATGTTGCCGGGGAACTGCATAGTGCGGTTGTTCTGGTCGCGGGCCGTTCCGTTATAGTAGCGGCGGGCCATCTGTATCTCGTTTTCGAGCGAGTTCAGCGTATCCTGAAGCTGACGGAAATTCCCATCGGCCTTGAGTTCGGGATAGGCTTCCGCCACGGCGAAGAGACGCCCCAGGGCGGAACCGAGCATGCTTTCCGCCTGAGCCACCGCCTGCACGCCACTGGCGTTCATGCTGGCGGAACGAGCTTCCGCCACGGCCTTGAGGAGTTCCTGTTCGTGGCTGGCATAGCCCTGAACGGTGTTCACCAGATTGGGGATGAGATCATGCCGGCGCTTGAGCTGGACGTCGATCCCGCTCCAGGCTTCTTCGGCCATGTTCCGGCCCCGGACCATACCATTATACATGGAGATGAGTACGAAAACCAGAACGAGCGCCACAGCGGCAACGATGCCAAGTGCTATCATGGAGGACCTCTCCTCCCCGGTCATACCGGGGACTTTGCTTCATCGCGACCGGGTATCGGCCACTCTTCGACTTCGAACGGAACGGTCTGCCTCATGGAATCCAAAAGCGCCATGACTTCTTCACGCTGATGCGGTGAAAAAAGCAGTTTGAACAGTGCGGCTTTCGGATCGAGGACCGTGAGCATGGAAAGATGGTCGCCGCCTTCCAGAAGATAACGAAAAAGACCCGTATCACCAGGAGCAATACGGATCAGAAGCGCTTCCGAAACGCTGGCGGCAGGAAGCCTCACCGGCTTGTACCGCCTCGCAGGAGCCCCGCGGACAGGGCTCCCGGCGGGAGACCGACCCTCTTTTACAGGGAAGGCTGCCTCGCCCATCGCTTACTTCATACGATAGGTGATGCGGCCACGAGTGAGGTCGTAAGGCGAAAGCTCGACCTTCACGCGGTCGCCGGGCAGGATGCGGATGTAGAACTTACGCATCTTCCCGGAAATATGAGAAAGCACCTGGTGGCCGTTTTCCAGCTTCACGAGGAACATGGCATTGGGAAGGGCTTCTTCCACGATGCCGTCGACTTCAATAGCGTCTTCTTTAGGCATATTTCCTCCAAAAAAACTATTCAGACACCATCCACAAAACTTTCGGCTCTGTCAAGAAAAAGTGCGCTGTTCCAGCCCTTGCGAACGGCATTGCTCAACTTTTTCTTCTGGCTTATAATTTTTCTGCCCTGTCACGCCCGAGTTTTCGAGAACGCCATGAAACGCATCCCTCTTCCAGCACGATCTCTTCCGCGCGTCCTGCTGTTCCTTGCGGGAGCGCTGGCTGTGTTCGCCGCACCGCCTGCCTTCGAAGGGGGCATGCCCTCTGCCGGGCTCTGGCCGCTGATATGCGGTTGCGGACTCATGCTCAGTGCCCTCCTCTTTCCTGCGTCGCCTGCCTCTCACGAAGCCACCGTACAGAACAGGAAAGCTGCGCGGGACGCCATCCTCGTCGCTCTGGCATGGATACTGCTCCTGCCGCTGCTGGGATGGGGCGTCACCAGCCTGCTCTGCGGCTTCACGGCCTGTCGCCGGGCTGGATGCTCGAAACGCGAAGCCCTGCTCCTCACCATCCTGCTCTGCAGCCTGCTGTGGCTGGGCATGGAACACGCCCTGAACGTCAGCCTTCCCCGCGGGAAACTGGCTGGCGCTCTCATGGAGATACTCTGAGATGGATAGCGCTCTGCTCCTGTCCGGCGTATGGGAAGCCGCTCTCACCGTGGGAGGCTCTTTCGAGATGTGGGGGCTCGTCTTTCTGGGCACCTTCCTCGGCATGACCATCG
>JAFWYI010000073.1 GCA_017522745.1 Mailhella sp. | reverse complement strand
CTCCTCGGCGAGGAGTCGCTTGGTACGCGCCAGCTTGTACTCCATTTCGGTGAAGTCGAGCTCCGAAAGAACTCGATCCTCCGTTTCGGAGCGTATGGCCTTTTTCAGCTTCAGCACCTTGAGTTCAGCCTCAAGGCGTTCGGCTTCCGTGGGCTCCACGGGCTTGGCTTCTTCCTTGCGGCCAATGATGGCCAGGAAGGTGAAAACGGCAATGGAGCCAAGGGCCACAGCCTTGAAAGAACGCTTCTTGCTCATAGGTACCTCCGTTGTTGGGTGCTAGAACCATGCTTTCATATTCTTATAACAATTTCGCATACCTGAAATGTAAAAAGAACGGGGGCGCGTCCCATGCCCCCGTTCACAGCCATGCTTCGGCCTATCCTCAGCTCAGGCTAATACCGTTCTTCAATGCCGCGGCTCGTCACGGCAAACACCGTGCCCCTGCCGCACTTCTTCATCAGCCCAGCTTCGGTGATCATCCAGTACCCGCGCGAAAGAAGGCGCGGTGCCGTGCGCCGCTCGCCCTCGTGGAAAAACAGTATCTCCCCCTCCACGTTGCGGCCAAAGTCGTAGCGGGGCTGGCGCCTGTCCAAAAGCCATGCCTCAATGTCGTCGGCAAGCAGCATGAAGTCGTCCGGCACAAGGCGGCTCTTGGCGGCCTGCGCGTCTTCGCGGGCCATTTTCTCAAAATGGATGCGGCTAGAACCGCTCTGCGCGTGGAGCACGTGGTCCCCAAGGTCGCAGAAGATGTGGTAGGCGTCGTAAGCCGGGTCATACCAGGTTTCGTAATCGTCGCCCAAAAGTTTGCGGGCCCTGTCCACCATGGCGGCAAGTTTGCACATAAAACAGCTCCTTTTCAAAGTAATCTACCATCTTATAACAAACAGCCCGTAAAAACAGGCAAAGGCCCCTGCTCTTCGCGGGGGCCTTCTTCATTCCTGCGGGCATTGCGGCCAATCTCTAAAAGGAAGCGAGTTCGCACACAGGCTCAGGCAAAAATATCCTGCCCAAAGCCCTGAACATGGCGGCCTGCCTCCTCCCAATATTTTCCATTGGAACAACCTTCAACGAGGTAAAGGAATGGCCCTCCCATACGCTCTCGAAATGATCGAACGGCTCTTCAGCAAGTTCGATAGCAACACAGGTCAGCTCAATGCCGACTGGGTACCAGATATGCAGGGGGCTACTGAACACTCCGTTGGCAAGCATGGTCTGGTACCTGCCCCAACTCAGGAAGAGGTGAACCGCCCGCTCGGCGGATCAGGAGAATGGCTCAAATCGGCCGACATCGACATCACCGGCATAGCCGAACAGGCCCGGTGCGACGATGAAGGCAACGTCATCTCCGAAACCTACGCCACCCTGGACGACATCCTTCCCGATCAGGATCCAACTGAACTCTTTAACAAAGCTCTTTCAGGAGAATAAACATGGCCGTACTCGAAAAGACTCTCGCTCAGCAGATTTCCCTCCTCGCTACCCGCATCGGTAACGAATGCAAGGTCCTGCATGGCGAGACCGCTCAGAACGCCGCCGACATCGTCACCATCAACAGCGCTATCGACGCCCTCGAAAAGGGCCTCGACGACCTCGAAGGTGTGGTCAACGCCCAGACCAACATCGACGACGCTAACGTGGCTACCACCACCACCTACTCCAGCTCCAAGATCGCTTCCGAAATCACCGCCGCCAAGCAGGCCGTGAAGGAAGAGCTTCTGGGCGGCGCTGGTGAAGCCTACGACACCCTGCTCGAACTCTCCGAACTCATCGCCGGCAACAAGTCCAGCATCGAAGCCCTCGAAGCCGTGGCCGCCGGTCATGTGAAGTACACCGAAGCTCAGGAACTCACCGATGAGCAGAAGGGCATCGCCCGCACCAACATCGGCGCCGCTGCCGCCGCCGACCTCACCGCCCTCGACGGCCGTGTGTCCACCGCCGAAGGCAAGGTCTCTGCCCTTGAAGGCAAGATGACCACCGCCGAAGGCGACATCGACGCTGTCGAAGGCCGCCTCGACACTGCCGAAGGCAAGATCACTACCGCCGAAGGCAAGATTTCCGCTCTCGAAGGCAAGATGACCACCGCCGAAGGTGACATCGACGCCCTCGAAGGCCGCATGGACACCGCCGAAGGTGCCATCGACGCCGTGGAAGCCGACCTTGCCGAAGTGAAGACCAACATCGGCGACATGGCCACCGACTACGTGGCCGCCTTCGAAGCCGCCCTCGCCGCTGAATAAGCATGAGCTTCTCTGATAACGTCAAGCAATTGGCGGAAAGGATAGCGGCAGAATTCCGTGCGTATCTGCCGCTCTCCGGTGGAGGTAAGGTGGTTGGTGACGTTGAGGTGACTGGTTCCCTCAAGGCCACCGCCACCCATGCCACCCACGACGCCAACGGCAATGTCATTGCCGATACGTACGCCCCCAAGAGCGCGCTGGCTGGCTACGCAACCGCCAGCCACGCCTCTGAAACCGGGGTAAACGGCATCGGCACCTCCTCCCAGTATGGGCACACCAGGCTCCTCACCAGCGTAGATTCCGAACTTGGGGAACAGGATGGCACGGCGGCCACGCCCGCAGCCGTCAAAATAGCCTACAACAGAGCAAACAGCGCCATGGACGCCGCGCAGGATGCGGAACTTGCCGCCGACTACGCCATGGTGGAATGCGAAGTTTCCGGCAGTACGCTCCTCTTCACCCGTAACGACGGTACTACCGCCGAGGTGGAAACCCCCTTCCTCACCACCGCAAGCTCCACGCAGAGCGCGGCAGAAGTCATCGTGCCAACGCCCGTGGCCGCTGGCACTGCCGTGGGCGTACCTCCCTACGTTGTAGGCGCCAGCACCCTCGCCCTCTACGTGGACGGCGCACGCGCCACCCGCGGTGGCCTGTTCAGCGAAGTGGGGGCAGAAGGCACCGTGTCCACCACCGTGCTCGTCAACGACGCCGTAGCCGAAAGCTACGAACTCATGGCCTGCTCCAGCATCGTGGTGTCGGCCAGCGCGGCGGCCACAGGCTCCGTGGCCTTCACCGAAGCCGAAATAGCCACCCCCATCGTTTCCGGCGAAAATGTTTCCGTTCCAGCCTATATCGTGGGCGCCAGAAGCATCAATATCTATGTGGACGGCGTGCTCTGCCAGCGCGGCAGCGACTTTACCGAAGTAGGCGCGGCAGGTGCGGAATCAACAACCGTTAAGTTTACCAGCAGTATCTCCGGCGATTACGAAGTGCTCGCCGTTGCCGGCTGATAAAGCAGGAGTAAAAACATGGCTCTGCCTAATATCATCCAGAAGTTCATCGACCTTTCCATCAAGGAATCCAAGTCGGTGAAAAACATCGAATTCGCGGGTTCCCACGCCACCGCCACCCTTGGCACCGGCGAAACCCTCACCCGCGAAATGGTGGACAACACCGCCGCCGCCCACAACGGCGTGTACCGCGGTAAAAACCTCACCGGCATCTACACCCTGGAACAGCTCTCCGCCAAGGTCCAGGCTAATGACTGGTCCGACCTCTACATCGGCGACTCCATCGAAGTCCCCATGACTTCCACCCGTGGCGGCGCCGAAACCGTGCGCTGGCTCTTCGCCGGCTTCGACTGGTACATGAACGTGGGCGATACCCCCTTCAACCAGCATCACATCGTCATGGTCCCTGAAAACTGCTTCAAGGACAATGCGCAGATGAATGCTACCAACACCACGGAAGGCGCCTACAAAGGCAGCGCCATGTACCAGTCCGTGCTGCCCGACTACGCCGCCGCGCTCAAGGCTTCCGGCTCCTTCGGCAGCCACGTGGCCAACTACCGCGCTCTCCTGACCAAAACAATGACCAGCACGGTGCCTTCCGGTGCCTGTTCGAACTGGCAGGGTGCTTCTACGGAATGGGAGTGGACGGATTGCGATATCCGCCTGATGACCGAAGTGGAAGTCTACGGTTCCAGAGTGCTGAGCTCCTCGATGTATGACGTGGGCATCGGCAACCGTCAGCTGCCTCTGTTCCAGCTTGCTCCTCAGCACTTCGTGTGCGGACATGGACTGAACCCTGCGGAAACCGATCGCTGGGCCTGGTGGCTTTCCGCTGTCGCGGGCGCGACGCGCTTCGCGTATGTCTTCGGCGACGGCATTGCCAGCCGCTACGACGCCTCCAGCGCGCTTGGCGTTCGCCCGCTTTTCCTGTTCATCTAAATATCGTAGATCCCCGCCCCTTCATGGGGCGGGGGGTGCGTTTGTACTTTTTTGAACGTGCAAACGACTAGCGAAAGGACCTCGTCATGAGCGTACCGGTTTCCCGCCGCGGCATTTCCAGCATGGAATTCTATAACACGGCTGTCCAGCTCCGTGTCGAACTCTCACGCTGGCTGCTCAGAGACTTCGGCATCAAGGATAAAACGCGCCGCGCCAGCGTGGTGGCCAAGGCCGCCCGCATGGACGAAGAAGACAAGGAAACCATCCTTGGCATCCTTGCGAAGTACCGGCTCACAGAACAGCTCACCGAAGAATACCCCGACTGGTGGCTCGCCGAACGGCGAAGAGCTGTGGACCGTCTCTGCACCCAGATAGTGGTGCATATCCGTGCCGCCAACGCCATCTACCCCACTTCCGAAGAGGAATACTGGGACAGAAGGACCATGCAGAACAAGGCCATCGGCTATACCGAGGCTTTGATGGAAGAGCTGCAGTTCATCGTTGCCATGCTCTTTAAAACCTTAGGCGTTGACGTGGAAAAATACATGCCCTTCGTGGACATGGTGGATAAGGAACTGGCACTGCTCAAGGGCTGGCGCAAGTCCGACAACAAGCTGCTTCGCGCCATCCAGAGCAAAAAGCTCACTAAGAGGGAAAAGCTCGTGAAGAACCTCAAGGAAAAAGTGGCCGCCCGCACTGAGTACTGAGCCTTCACCAACATAAAAACAACAGGCCGTGGGGGAGCGCAGGGCGCACTACCACCCCACGTCCGGTCGCTCTCTGTAAATCGCTGGACCTGGTGGCTTTCCGCTGTCACGAACGCGACGAACTTCGCGAATGTCAACAGCAACGGCAATGCCAACAACAACAACGCCTCCAACGCGAATGGCGTTCGCCCGATTTCATGTCCCTGCCCTATGTGTAGGCCGTTTGCCGAGGCAGGGCTTCAGGAAAGGAGAGAGTGTCCGTCCTTCAATGGTAAATACGGGGGCCGATGCGGTCAGATACGTCTGGTACCGCTGTAAACGGCCCCGCAAATTTCGTTCTGCACAAAATGGGAAAGTACTTCGACTCGCTCACCAACGCCAACAACCTGTACCAGGCATACCTTCTTTCCAAGCGCGGCTGCTCGTGGAAGGAAAGCGTGCAGAAGTACGGCATGTACGCCCTGCAGAATATCCGCCACGCCCAGCAGGAACTCAGAAGCGCCACCTACGTGCAGAAGCCCTTCTTCGAATTCACGCTGAACGAGCGCGGCAAAACCCGCCACGTGCGCTCCATGCACATCTTCGACCGCGTCATCCAACGCAGCCTGTGCGACAATGTGCTCTCCCCCGCGCTGGAGCCGCACCTCATCTACGATAACGGCGCCAGCATCAAGGGCAAAGGCATCGACTTCACGCGCAAGCGCCTGCACGCCCATTTAGAAAAGTACATCCGCCGCCACGGCTCCAAGGGCTACATCCTCACCCTCGATTTCTCCAAGTTCTTCGACAATATCCAGCACGAGCCTCTTCTTACCCGTGTTCGTCCCATCCTGAACGACGATGAAGCCTACGAACTGGTGGAACTTCTGGTGGATACCTTCAAAGTGGATATTTCCTACCTGCCTGAGGCTGAACG
>JAFWYI010000072.1 GCA_017522745.1 Mailhella sp. | reverse complement strand
CCCGCCCTCACCGACTTCATTATGATGGCCAAGAACACCAGCTACATGTTCATCACTGGCCCGAAGGTTGTGAAAACCGTTACCGGTGAGACTGTCAGTGTGGAAGAACTCGGCGGCGCCAATGTACACGCCACAAAGTCGGGTGTCTGCTCCTTCGCCGTGGATACCGAAGACGAAGGCATTGCAATGATTCGCCAGCTGCTCAGCTACCTGCCCTCCAACAACAAGCAGCCCGCCCCCCGCGTTGCCGTCCCTGAAGGTTCCGACGAAGCCTGCAAGGACATGCTCGATATCATCCCCGAAGAACAGAACCGCGTCTACGACATGAAGAAGGTCATCAAGGCCATCGTGGACAAGGACAGCTTCTTCGAACTCAAGCCCAAGTGGGGCCGCGGCATGGTGACGGCTCTTGCTCGTATCGATGGCCGCAGCGTGGGCATCATCGCCAACAACCCCATCTGGAAGGGTGGCGCCATGGACGCCGACGGCTGTGAAAAGGCTACCGGCTTCATCGTGCTTTGCGACTCCTTCAACATCCCGATCATCCTTATGGAAGACCAGCCCGGCTTCCTCATCGGCATCGAAGGCGAAAAGCGCAAGATGCCCGGCCGCATCATCAACTGGATGAACGCCATCGGGTTCGCCACTGTTCCCAAGATCTGCCTGCAGGTCCGCAAGGCCTACGGTCAGGGCTTCCTGAACATGGGCGGCGCTCAGACTGCCGACGAAGTGTGCGCCTGGTTCACCTCGGAAACGTCCTTCATGGCTCCCGAAGCCGCCGTGGGCGTGGTGCTCGGACTCAAGCGCGAAGAAGACCCTGAAAAGTACGACAGCACGCTCGCCGACCTGAAGAAGAGCGTCGGCTGCTACGAATACGCCCGAGTCTTCGGCTGTCAGGAAGTCATCGACCCCCGCGAAAGCCGCGACTACCTGAAGAAGATTCTTGACGTTTACACCCCTGAAGGCGGCATCATCAGCGAACATAAGCTGAGCACCTGGCCCACCACCTATTAATTGAGGAAACGCTCATGGCTTTTGAATATCTCTCCAAGTTCATCACTGCCGCTGAAGCGGCTGCCAAGGTCAAGGACAACGACTTCGTCATTCTCGCCAACGGTGTCTGCGGCCCGCTGGAATTCATCAAGGCTCTCTCTGCCCGTGCCACTGAACTGCACGGCGTGAAGATGAACCATGCCAAGATCACCAGCCCTACCCCGCTGCCCTACGTTGATCCTGCCATGGCGCCCCACCTCATGCACGACACGTTCGCCTTTGCTATCGAATTCAAGAAAACGATGATGGTAGGTGCTGCCGACTTCGCCACCTGCGGCTATCGTGACGTTGCCTGCTTTATCGCCGATGGCACCTTCAAGCCCGATGTCACCGTCTTCCAGGTCACGCCTCCGGATGCCGCCGGCTACTGTTCCCTGGGCCTTACCGGCTCCTATCTGCCCATTGCCGTGCAGCACAGCAAGCTGGTCATCGCCGAAGTCAACCCCCAGCTCCCCATGACGGGCGGCTGCCGCGTTCATGTGGACGATATCGACTTCTTCATCGATGTGGATTATCCCCTGCCCAGCACCGCTCCCATCCCCTTCGGTGACGTGGAACGCCGCATCGGCGAGTATATCGGCTCCCTCGTGGAAGACGGTTCCTGCCTCCAGCTCGGTGTAGGTGCCATTCCCAACGCTGCCCTCGCCGTTCTCGAAAATCATAAGGACCTCGGCATCCACACCGAGACCTTCGGCGACAACGTCGTCGACCTCGTGAAGCGTGGTGTGATCACCGGCCGCAAGAAGACCCTGAAGCCCGGTCTCATGACCGCGACTTTCATCACCGGTTCTAATTTCACCCATCAGTTCTGCCGCGAAAATGGCATGATGATCGATCTTCAGGGCGTGCATTACACCAACGATCCCTGGGTTATCGCTCAGCAGGACAAGATGATCGCCATCAACTCCGCTGTGGAAGTCGATATCACCGGCCAGATCAACGCCGAAACACTGGGCTCCATCCAGATCAGCGGCGTGGGCGGACAGATGGAATACGCTATGGGAGCATTGCATTCCAAAGGCGGCAAGTATATCGTCGCCATGCCTTCCACCGCCGCCAAGGGCACTATTTCCCGTATCGGTGCCTACCTTACCAAGGGTGCCAGCGTGAGCGTACCGCGCCATCAGGCTGACTACATCATCACTGAATACGGCATTGCCTCGCTCCGCGGCAAGAACAACCGGCAGCGTGCCAAGGCCCTCATCGAAATCGCTCATCCCGATTTCCGTGAGCAGATCGAACGCGAAGCACGTGAACGTCACGACATCCATCTGGACTGATCCCAGCCATCCACATCTTCTACGGAGAGAACTATCATGGATTTCCAGCTTACCGAAGAACACGAACTCATCCGCAACATGGTGAAGGAGTTCGTTGAAGAACACATAAAACCCATTGCCGCTGAAATCGACGCCAATCATCGCTTCCCCTCCGAAAGCATCGCCCCCATGGCTGAACTCGGTCTCTTCGGCTTCACTCTGCCCGAACAGTACGGCGGCAACGAAAGCGATTCCCTGAGCTATGTCATCGCCTCTGAAGAAATCGCCAAGGTCAGCGCTTCCCACGTCATGATCCTCGGTGCCCAGTGTACCCTCACCACTCCCATCCTGCTCAAGTGGGCCCATCCCGATATCGTGGCCGACCTTGTTCCCAGCATGATCAGCGGTGAAAAGCTCGGCGCCTTCGCCCTCACCGAACCCGGTGCCGGCTGCGATGCCGCCGCCCAGCAGACCACTGCCGTGCGCGATGGCGACAACTACATCATCAACGGCTCCAAGATCTTCATCACCAACGCCGAACAGAGCGAAGTGTTCATCGTCTTTGCCATGACTGACAAGTCCAAGGGTGTGAAGGGCATTTCCGCCTTCGTGGTGGAACGCAGCAAGACTGAAGGCTTCCGCGTCGGTCCGCCCGAACACAAGATGGGCATGCACGGCTCCCACACCAGCGAAGTGTTCCTCAAGAACTGCGTGGTGCCCGCCAAGAACCTGCTCGGCCAGGAAGGCGAAGGCTTCAAGATCGCCATGGCCACCCTCGATGCCGGTCGTATCGGTGTTGCCTCCATGGCCGTGGGCATCGCTCAGGGCGCTATGGACGAAGCTCTGGCCTACATCAAGGAGCGCGTGCAGTTCGGCAAGCCCATCGCCTCCAATCAGGGCATCCAGTGGCGCGTGGCCGACCTGGCTACGAAGCTCGAAGCTGCCCGCCTCATGACCTACCGTGCCGCCGCCATGAAAGACTCCGGCCAGCGCTTCACTCGTGAATCCGCCATGGCCAAGCTCTATGCTACCGAAGTCGCCATGGAAGTCACCACGCAGTGCGTCCAGCTCATGGGTGGCCTCGGCTATACCAAGGCCTTCTCTGTTGAACGCCTGATGTGTGAAGCCAAGATCACCGAGATCTTCGAAGGCACCAACGAGATCCAGCGCATCGTCATCGCCAAGCACGTTCTCGGCTAATAGAAAAAGGAATTAAAGATGCCTAATATCATAGTCTGCTACAAGTGGGTCATGGATGACCAGGACATCAAGGTCAATCCTTCCACGCTCGAACTGACCACCGCCGGCGCCAAGTACAAGATCAGCGAATACGACAAGAACGCTCTTGAGATCGGCGTGCAGCTCAAGGAAGCTCATGGCGGCAGCCTGCAGGTCCTCTCCTTCGGCGGTGCCAACCTCAAGAACTCCCTCAAGGACATCCTTTCCCGCGGTGCGGACGCCGCCTTCTGGCTGGCCGACGCCGCTGCCGACAATGCCGACGCGGTAGCCACCGCCAAGGTGCTGGCCGCTGCCGTGAAAAAGATGGATCCTGCCGATCTCATCCTCTGCGGTGACGGTTCCGCTGACCTGTACTCCCAGCAGGTGGCTCAGCGCCTTGCCGTGCTTCTTGACCTGCCCGTCATCGACAACGTGGAATCCCTGCGTTACGAAAACGGCGCCTGGATCGCCAGCCGCCAGCTGCGTGACTGTGTGGAGACCGTGTCCGTCGCCGGTCCTGCCGTCATCAGCGTCCTTCCCGGCATCGCCAAGGCCCGTATCCCCGGCATGAAGCAGATCCTCGCCGCCGGCAAGAAGCCTCAGAACGCTCTTTCCCTTGCCGACCTCGGCATGACTGCCGACGACGTCCAGTCTGCTACCAAGACGCTCTCCGTCAAGGGTGCCAGCCAGCAGCGCAAGAACGTAGTCATCAAGGAAACCAGCGCAGAAGCCAGCGTTGCCGCCCTCATGGCCGCTCTCAAGGCTGACGGCGTCCTCTAAAATTCATCGCCAGAAAGGATATCTATCATGAGCAATATCTGGATAGTCTGCGAACAGGCCGATGTGGCCGCCCAGCTGCTCACTCCCGCGCTGGAACTGGCCGCCGGCAAGCCCGTTTACGCCATCACCGTGGGCGCTGAAAACGCATCCAAAATCGCCGCCCTCGGTGCCTCCAAGGTCTGGCAGCTGAATCTGCAGGACGGCCGTCCTGAATCCGCCGTCAAGGTCATCGCTGATACCATCAAGGAACAGGGCGCCTCTGTCGTCCTCTTCGGTGCTACTCCCCGCGGTCGCGGCATCGCCGCCACGGTCGCCGCTCTGCTCGAAGCCGGCATGGCTTCCGAAGTCAGCGCCATCAACGCTGCCGCCGATGGCATCGAAGCTCAGCGCTACATCCTCGGCGGTGTGGCCGTTAGCACTCTCGCCTTCGCCGGCCTCTCCTGCGTCACCGTCACCCCCAACACCTTCGCCGCTCCCGAGGCTGCCGCCTCCGCCGGTGAGATCGTTGCCGTGGATGTGCCCGCCGACAGCCGCGTG
>JAFWYI010000006.1 GCA_017522745.1 Mailhella sp. | reverse complement strand
GTGTGCCTGCCAGCACCGTTGCTGATACGCTGCTTGCCCCTTACAACGATCTCGAAGCCGTAAAAAAGCTCTTCGAAGCCAATCCCGGGCAGATTGCCGCACTGTTCGTGGAGCCTGTGGCGGGCAATATGGGGCTCATGCTTCCTCAGCCCGGTTTCCTCGAAGGGCTGCGCGAACTCTGCACCCAGAACGGCACCATCCTCGTGTTCGACGAAGTCATCACCGGCTTCCGCCTTTCCTATGCCGGCGCTCAGGGCCGTTTCGACATCATGCCCGACCTTACCACCTTCGGTAAGATCATCGGCGGCGGCCTCCCTGTCGGTGCCTACGGTGGCCGTGCCGACCTCATGAAGCATATCGCTCCTCAGGGCGAGATCTATCAGGCCGGTACGCTTTCGGGCAATCCTCTGGCCATGGCCGCTGGTCTTGCCACGCTGAACATCCTCAAGCGTTCCGACTATGCCGCACTGGAAGCCCGCGTGAGCGCGTTCGTCGCCGAACTGGAACAGATCCTCAAGTCCAAGGGCGTGCCGGTGCAGATCCCGCACATCGCCTCCTTGTTCACCATCTACTTCACGGAAGCCCCTCTGCGCGATTTCGCCAGCGTGCAGACCACCGACCTCGCGCTCTTCGAGGGCTTCTACAAGCAGATGCGTGCTCAGGGCGTGTTCATGGCGCCCTCCGCGTTCGAAGCCAATATGCTGTCCTTCGCACATAGCGATGATGACTTCGCCAAGGCACTCGAAGCCGCCCGCCGCGTCGAGTTCTAAACAGGCCTCATAAAAAACGAAGCTCCCGGTCTTACGATCGGGAGCTTTTTTTGTGCTGTGGGTCAGGGCTTGGCGTTTTTCTGCCGGATGGCTGCAAGGGCTTCGTCCGCCGGACTTAGTGCCGCCTTGGCGGGAGGAGGGGAGACCTTGGTCGGAGCTTTCTTGACCGGAGGAGTGGCCGTTTTCTCCGTTTTCTTATGAGCGGAAGAGTTTCTGGAGGTCGCGATAGGGCGGCGCTTTTCTTCCTTGGGCTTGGCCGCTACCTGTTTTTTGCTGGACTTCGGCTTTGCTTTTTCGGTTTTGGTCGCGTGTTTTTTGGCAGGGGGAGGCGTCTGCTTCACCTTCTGGGGCGCTTTCTTCTTTTTGGCAAAGTCCACAGGAGAGATGCCCAGTATTTTCGCCTGTCTGGCATTGACGCCAAGATCCGTTGCCACTGTCTTCTTCTTGCCGAGGGTCCTGAAGCCTGCGTTGAGCAGGCGCCGGGCTTCGGCGGCACGGACCTCCGTGCTGGGGGCGCCGAGGATGACGGCGATGAGCTTGTGTCCATCACGCTTGGCAGACGCGATGATGTTGTAGCCGGCGGCCGTTATCCAGCCGGTCTTGAGCCCGGTCAGACCACGATAGTAGCCCACGAGGGGATTGTGGTTAGGCTCGGTATGGCGATTATGCGTGACGGACTTGGCGAGATGATACTTGCGGGCGCGCGGGTATTTGGCTTCGTAGGAGCGCGCCATCTTGAGCATATCGCGAGCGGTGGTGTACTGCCTGTCGTCCGGAAGACCATGCACGTTGACGAAGCGGCTGTTCTTCATGCCAAGGCGGCGTGCCAGCGTATTCATGCGCCCCACGAACGCATCACTGGAACCGGCGATATGTTCCGCCACAGCCATGCTGGCATCGTTCCCTGAGGCCACGGCCATGCCGTAGAAGAGCTTGTCCAGCGTGACTCTGTCCCCGGTCTTGAGTTTCATGGTCGAGCCGCGGGTGCGCGCGGCGTTGCGGCTCACGGTCACGATGCTGTTGTAATCGGCTTTGCGGGCGCTGATGGCCTCCATGGCGACGAACATGGAAAGCACCTTGGTGAGGGAGGCCGGGGCGATACGCATGTCGGCCCGCTGTTCATAAAGCACGCGTCCTGTGGTCACGTCCATGAGTATGGCGCTTTTGGCGTTCATGGGGCCGGCAGAAGCAGGCAAAGAGCAGAGCAGGCAGAGGAAGGCGACGATGAGCGCCGTGAAGCGGAAGCAGAGCGAGGGAAAAGAATGGCAGCGAGGCATGTATCCCACCAGAGACAGGGACCGCACGAGGCGGAGGATTTTCATGAAGTATTTCCTTGTTTCTAGAGGATTTTCCGTAGCACGGCAAGCGGGCGTTCCGTGATAGGGGAGGTGCGGGTTGGCCTCTGTTCTTTTGGGGCTCGGCAGGAGGGAAAGCCGTTCCCCCCTCGCTCTTTCGTACCGCAGCGCGATTAAACGAAAACCGGGAAAGCGAACTTTCCCGGCTCACGAAAACGCGATGTTCAGGCTGGAACTAGTCCATGCCCATGGCTTTCTTCACTTTACCGAAGATGCCTTTGCTCTGTTCTTCCGAAAGTTTTTCGAATTCACGGAGCAGTTCTTCCTGTTTGGAAGAAAGTTTGGTGGGGGTCTTCACCACGACCTGCACGAGCAGATCGCCCATGCGGTTTTCACCGGGATACTTGAGGCCCTTGCCGCGCAGCTGGAAGATCTTGCCGTTCTGCGTGCCCTTGGGGATATCAAGGTCGAGCGTTTCGTCGTCGTTGATGCTGGGGACCTGGATGCGGGTACCCAGAGCGGCCTGCGGGAACGTGATGGTGGCGGTGTAGATGAGGTTCTGCTCGTCGCGTTCGAAGACATCGTCTTCCTCCACGTGCAGAACGACGTAAAGGTCGCCGTTGGGGCCGCCGTTGAGGCCCATTTCCCCTTCGCCGCGCAGGCGCAGGCGGGCACCATCGTACACGCCGGCAGGGATGCGCACGGAAAGTTCGCGCACGGTTTCCACGATGCCGTCGCCCTTACATCTGGGGCAGGGCTTGGGGATGGTGTAGCCGCGACCTTGGCAGTGATGACAGGGTTGGACGAACTGCATGAAGCCCTGACGCACAGCCACCTGACCGGAGCCGCCGCAATGCTTGCAGGTTTCGCGGGAAGAACCCTTGGCCGCGCCGGAACCTCCACATTCAGGACATTCCATGTGGCGGGGCAGCTTGATGGGCTTTTCCACGCCCTTCGCGGCTTCGCGGAAGGAGATGGTCATGTTGTAACGCATATCATCGCCCTGCTGGGGGCGAGGCCCGCGCGAGCGGGAACCGCCGCCGAAGCCGAACAGATCGCCGAAGATATCGCCGAACTGAGCGAAGATATCTTCCGCGCTGCCGAATCCGGCGCCGCCCATACCGGCGGGGTCGGCCGTGCCGAAACGATCGTAGTTGGCGCGGCGTTCGGGATTGCGAAGGACGTCGTACGCTTCGGCCGCTTCCTTGAACTTCTGCTCCGCTTCGGGATTGTCAGGGTTGTGGTCGGGATGGTACTTGAGCGCCAGCTTGCGGTAGGCGCGCTTGATCTCGTCTTCTGAAGCGTCTTTGGCAACGCCAAGGATCTCGTAATAGTCGCGGCTCATACTGCGTTACCGAGGCGAGGCTTAGGCGTCTTCGCCGGGCAGGGGGGTGTAGAAGCGCTTGTCTTCGGGCAGCACCTTGCCGGCAGCGATTTCACGCAGGGCGGTGACGACTTCCTTGTTCTTGCTTTCCACCAGAGGTTCGTAGCCTTCGCGGAACTGACGCACGCGCTTGATGGCCATCTGCACGAGCAGGAAACGGTTGTCCACGCGCTGCTGGCAATCTTCAACGGTAATACGGGCCATGATGTGCCTCCGAAAGTTTGTCCGGCCGGGCCGGGATGAATTTATATGCTCGCGCGTATGCGCGATTAAAAATAGAATGACGGCAATCTGCCGAACCATTTTTTTTATCGAGAGCGTGCCGTGCTGTCAATAGTTTAAGCGGGGCTGGCGAGGGGGAGACTTGCTTTTGCTGGCCATCCTCTATAAAGTACGCGCGTGGGCATATTCTCCGAAAGGAGGTATTGCCTATGAAGCACTTCTTCCGGGACGTGTTGGCTGCATTAGTAGCCTCCGTC
>JAFWYI010000071.1 GCA_017522745.1 Mailhella sp. | reverse complement strand
GAGGATGCGGAAGCAGGTGGCGGGAACGAGCAGCGTGCCAGTCGTGAGCAGATGTTCCGTGGCGGACTTGATGGCGCGATAGGGCGTTTCATGCGTCATGAGAACGAGGGAAACGCAGTCATCTTCGTTAGCGGCCTTCTGGATTATCTGGGCGAAGCTGATGCCCTGCGAGGCGAACACGGTGGCGATATCGCGCAGGACGCCGGGATTGTCGCGGACGGTGGTGCGCACGTACCAGCGGAACACCGCATCGTCCGGGGGCAGGATCTCGGCGTCGCCGATGGTATCCACATAGCCGGTATTGGCTTCGGCGCTGTTGATCTCAGTGCGGCGGGCAAGAGCCATGAGGTCGCCCAGAACAGCACTGGCGGTGGGGCGGCTGCCTGCGCCAAGACCGTGCAGGAACAGGGATCCCACGGCGTTGCCTTCGATGCGTACGGCGTTGTACGCGCCGTTCACGCGGGCCAGCAGCATGCTCTTGTGGACGAGAGCCGGGAAAACGCCGGCTTCGATGCGGCCGCCGACTTCGCGGGCCTGACCGATGAGCTTCACGCGGTAGCCGAACTCGCGGGCGAACTGTATGTCCAGCCGGTTCAGGCCGCGGATGCCTTCCACCACCAGTTCGTCGTAATCGTAGTGTACGCCCCAGGCGAGGCGGATGAGCAGGACGAGCTTGTGGGCCGCGTCGCCGCCGTCGATGTCCAGCGAAGGGTCAGCTTCGGCAAGGCCAAGAGCCTGCGCTTCGGCAAGAGCGGTGTCGAAGTCGAAGCCGTGGCTGTTCATCTCGGAAAGGATGTAGTTCGACGTGCCGTTCAGGATGCCCATCACCGAGGTGATGTGGTTGCCCGCAAGGCTGTCGCGCAGGGTCTCGATGACAGGGATGGCACCGGCGGAGCTGGCTTCGTAGCCGATGGCCACGTTCTTTTCCGCGGCAAGGCCGAAGATCTCCCGGCCATGCTTGGCAAGGAGGGCCTTGTTGGCCGTGACCACGGATTTGCCGTTCTGCATGGCGGCGAGCACCAGTTCACGCGCCACGCCTGTGCCGCCCATGAGTTCCACGACGATCTGGATGTCGGGATCATTGGCAAGGGAGAGCGGATCGCCGGTGAGGATGGTACCTTCCGGCAGGTCGCGCTTCTTGTTCACGTTATGGACGGCCACAGCCTTGATGACGATCTCGCGGCCGGTGCGGCGCAGGATATCGTCGCGGTTTTTCCGCAGCATCTCCACGAGGCCGCTGCCTACGGTGCCGAGGCCTGCAATGCCGATGATAATCTTGTTGGACATGATCTCTCCGTTACAGCTCTTCCTGCATCATCTTCTTGATGCCCTGGATGGCCTGACGGGTACGTTTGAGGTTTTCGATGATGGCGAAGCGCACGTATTCATCGCCCATCTGGCCGAAGCCTATGCCCGGCTGAACAGCGACATGGGCCTTTTCCAGCAGCAGCTTGGAAAACTCCATGGAGCCGAGATGGCGGAACTTTTCAGGGATGCGGGCCCACACGAACATGGTAGCCTTGGGAGGTTCCACAGGCCAGCCGACGCGGTTGAGGCCGGCGCACAGCACGTCGCGGCGCTTGCGGTATTCGTCGCAGATCTTATCCACGGCTTCCTCGCCTTCGTTCAGACCCACGGTGGCCGCGATCTGGATGGGCTGGAAGATGCCGTAGTCGAGGTAGCTCTTGATGCGGGTGAGAGCGTGTACGATCTCCTTGTTGCCAAGGCAGAAGCCCATACGCCAGCCGGCCATGGAATAGCCCTTGGTCATGGAGTAGAATTCCACGCCCACGTCCTTGGCGCCCTTGGCCTGCAGGAAGCTGGGAGCCTTGTAGCCATCGAAGCAGAGATCGGCGTAGGCCATATCGTGGATGACCCAGATCTTGTGTTCCTTGGCGAATTCCACGATGCGTTCGAAGAAGGCAAGGTCTACCACTTCGGTGGTGGGGTTCTGCGGATAGCTGATGATGAGCAGCTTGGGCTTGGGCCAGGTCTGCTTCATGGCGAGCTGGAGATCTTCGAAGAAGTCGCGGCCGGGGCCGACAGGGATGCGGCGCACGTCCGCCCCGCAGAGAACGGGAGCGTAAACATGGATAGGATAGGTGGGATCGGGCGCGAAGACGACGTCACCGGGGTTGAGCATGGCAAGGCAGAGATGGGCCAGACCTTCCTTGGAGCCGATGGTGGCGATAGCTTCGGAGTTCGGGTCGAGGTCGACATCGAACTTGCGCTTGTAGAGATCGCAGATAGCCTTACGGAGATTGGGGATGCCGCGTGATACGGAGTAGCGGTGGTTCACGGGCTTGCGGGCCGCTTCACACAGCTTGTCGACGATGAACTTCGGGGTAGGCAGATCGGGGTTGCCCATGGAGAAGTCGACGATGTCCACGCCTTCCTGGCGGAGTTTCTTCTTGATCTCGCCTACGACGGCGAAAGCATACGGAGGAAGGCGGTCGATGCGGGAGAAATCAGACATGGTGTCCTCATTATGGAGTGAGTCAGCATGCGGCGCGCATATCCCTTTAGCGCTGGCATGACGCTTCGGGGCTGCCTCGGCGCAGTCTGGACTGCTGAGGATTCTGGCATGCCGGACGGCGGTGAGACCGGGCGTGAACTCGCGGCATGCTGGAAAAGGGCAGACATGGGACCGATGCCGGGCCGCGCTGGCATTTCGCGGAACGGCGGAGCCTGCCTTGATGATATTCCTCATTTATAGTAGGATAAAGGGGTTGTTGTAAAGGGGAGCCTTGCTTGGCGCGCACGGATTTTCCCCAATTTTGCGTAGAAATAAAGTAAAACACGGCGAGATTGTACTTTGGCTGAACTTATGGAACAAGCTGAGCTTCACACTAGCGCGAATCCTGACGGACTGGAAGAATTCTCCGGTACGCTGGAGCGCGTGGTCTTCCACAATGAGGAGAATGGCTGGACGGTGTTCCGCCTGCGTGTGGAGGGGCGCGAAGATCCCGTGGCGGTGGTGGGCTCTCTGGCATCGCCACAGGTCGGGGTGCGGCTCCGCATCCGTGGCCGCTGGATAAGCCATCCCAAGTTCGGCCGTCAGATACAGATGGAATCGTGGGCCGAGGAACTGCCCGCCACCGAGGAGGGGATACGGCTCTTCCTCGCTTCGGGCTGCATCAAGGGCATAGGTCCCAAATGGGCGGATCGCATCGTGGCGCATTTCGGTGCGTCCACGCTGGATGTGATGGACAACGAGCCTGATCGCATGCTCGAATTGCCGCGCTTCGGCAAGAAGCGGCTCGAAGCCATGAAGGCCTCATGGGCTGAACATCAGGGCATACGTGAGCTGATGATATTCCTCCAGCCCTACGGCGTGACCGCCGGGCTCTCCGTCCGCATCTTCCGCCATTATGGTGCCAAGGCGCTGGACGTGGTTCGGGAGAATCCCTACCGCCTTGCCATGGACATCCACGGCATAGGCTTCACCACGGCGGATGCCCTTGCCCGCAAGCTGGGCTTCGAGGAATCCAGCCCTCTGCGTGCGCAGGCCGGCGTACTCTACATGCTCATGCGTCTCACGGACGATGGGCACGTCTATTTTCCCCGCACTCAGCTCGTGGAAGAGGCTGTGGACAAGCTCTCCATCCCGGCGGACATGGCGGACGAAGCCATCACCGACCTTGAGCTGGAAGAGCGCGTGATCGTGGAGGATCTGGGCGATCACGTGGGCGTTTACCTCACGCGGCACCACATCTATGAATCCAAGATAGCGTTCTACCTGCACCGCCTTCTGCGTTCGCCCAAGGCCGTACATTTTGCCGAGCCGAAAAAGCTGGTCAAGTCTGTGCTCGAAAAGATGCCCATGCATCAAAACGGAAAGAATTGAAAAAATCCGACGGCCGAGGCCGTCGGAAAAAATTATGCTGCTTTGGCAAAGCGCTTCCAGAGCGCCTTGACCAAAAGGG
>JAFWYI010000070.1 GCA_017522745.1 Mailhella sp. | reverse complement strand
CCCGCAAGATTCCCCTTCTTTCTGACTTCGGCCAGAGAGTTTTCAGCTATATCTGCCAGTGAGATGGAATGACCTTTGCTGGCAACGGACGTACCGTCGGCCGCCATGATAGCAATGGAGACACCGGGGTTGATCTCAAGATCGTCTATGCGTTCAGCAATACTCGAAATCATCCCCTTTTCAGTCTGAAGGCGCCCCAGAACGATCTTGTCCACTGGCGTTGAGAGAACAAGCATCCCCTTACCGGGAACAGGAGTGAAGCAGAGAAGCACGGGAAGTTTTGAACCGTACATATCAATGTTCACCACCGTGAACAGATCCTTCGTATTCCCGGGACGCGCGATGACTTTGGAGGATATTGCCTGGCCTTTAAAGTCCTTCTGAGAAGGAGCTGTAGCCTGGCGGATGAGAGGGTCCGCCCAAACCACATTGCCGTTGAGATCAAAAAAAGCGATGTGATAGTCCCATTCATGCAGCATCTCAGAAAACTGTTTGAACAGTATGCTATCGACGCTCACCGCCTCCTGAAGCAGGAGCTTACGGAACAGCGCGTTGGTAGTATGGAGGTCATCCTTAACGATGCGAACTGTCTCCACTTCAACCGACAGCATATTCAGGTAACGCACGCTGATGCTGTCTTCGACCAGTTTGACCGTATTGATAAAGGAGGTGCGTTCCTTTTCCAGACTGCTTTCCAGCAGATAGTCGCGACTGAAAAAGATGATCGGCAGGGCCGCAAGGCAGATGGACAGAAAGACCAGAAGTACCAGCTTTGACCGCAGAGAAATGTTCATCGCTCAAGCTCCTCCAGCCTCTGAAGTTTTTTTCTAAGCCCTTCTCGCGTGATGCCCAGAAGTTCTGCCGCACGGCTTTTATTCCCTTCCGCTTCGCTCAGAGCCCTGCGGATAAGCATCACCTCGGCTTCCTGAAGGTTGAGAGGCAGACTCGAAGCCTTACGGATCTCCTCCTCGTCCGTGTGCCGCAGGTAATTCTTCACTTCCTCATTGGCGAGGATACGCGGTGAAAGATGCTTTATTTCTATAATGTTTTCAGGGGTCAGCGCCGCGGCGCGCTTCATTTCATTGTTCAGTTCTCGAACATTGCCCGGCCAAGGATAATGCATGAGGATCCCCTGCACCGCCGGAGAAAGCGTTAGACGCTCGCGGCCCATTTCTGCGCAGTAACGCTCAAGAAAGCTCTGAGCCAGAAGGAGTATGTCGTCGCCGCGTTCCTTGAGGGCGGGAAGCTGAAGTTCCACCACGTTCACGCGGTAGTAGAGATCTTCGCGGAAGCGCCCCTCATGCACCGCTTTTTCCAGATCCACATTGGTAGCAGAGATAAGGTTGATGTCCACCGGGATGGGACGGACACTGCCAACGCGCGTGACCTCTCCCATTTCCAGCACGCGGAGGAGTTTGGCCTGATTGGCAAGATCCATCTCAGCAAGTTCATCAAGGAACAGCGTGCCCCCGCTCGCTTCTTCCACAAAACCTTTGCGGGAAGTGACACCGGTGGCAACGCCCTTTTCTATGCCGAACATGGCACTCTCGAACAAGGTATCGGGAATGGCCGTACAGTTCACAGCAATGAAGGGAGCCTTGCTGCGCGGAGAGTGATGATGGATGAACCGAGCCATCACTTCCTTGCCGGTACCGGTAGGACCGAGGATGAGCGTATTGATGGGGCGGCGTGCTATGGCACGCGCCATATCGAACACGCGGCGCATAGAAGAGCTTTCTCCGATGATGCCGCTCCCGGGCGTGAACATGGATTCCAGACGCTTATGGAGAATATCGTTTTTCTCCACAAGTACCCTATGAAGCGATTCAAGTTCGGCATTCTTGGTACGAAGCTCCTGGATGAGCTGTCCGTTATGGAAGTCGCGAGCCTCCACGCGAACAAGCATCAGACCGAAGGCTTCTGCAAGGCGAACCATTTCTTCCGGGCCGGAGTCTTCCCTCGTCAGCTCAAAAAGCCGGTCGCTGTGAGCATGATGCCCCAGGGCCAGTTTGCCGCACAGTTCGGTGAGCAGGGAATAGAAATTATCAGACTTATCAGGCAGCACAGGATCCTCGATTATGCTTGTTCAAGACTCTGGACCCAGCGTAGCACTTCCGCCACAGGCTCCATGAGGTCAATGGGGATAAAATCTTCTTCAGTACCGTTATGATAAAGTGCCCGCGCCAGCGGAACATTCCGCATGATAGGGATACCGGCCTCGCGGGCGATCTCCATCATGCGAAGAGCGCGTTCGCCATGTCCTTTCACAAGGATGACCGGAAGGGCCGTGCGGTCTTTCTCGTAGTCAAGCGCCACAGCAAAATGGGTCGGGTTGGTAACGAGTACCTTGGCGTTGCGCACATTGTTCATGGGGGCCTGCGACATGAGTTCCTTCTGGAGCTGTTTACGCTTGCCCTTGATGTGCGGGTCACCTTCACTTTCTTTGTACTCGCGTTTTACCTCGTCCTTAGTCATCATGTGGTTCTGATTGTATTTATAGCGCTGGTACAGATAGTCCAGAGCCGCGATGACTGCAAATGCTGCCGCACTCTTGAGGAACAGATCCCCCATGGCCGCGCCGACTACTGTCCACATAGCGCCGATGCCGCGCTTCGGCATTTCAAAAAGTACAGGCAGATACTGCTCAAGCACGGACCATACCACAAAGCCAAGAACGCCGACTTTCACGAAATTCTTGAACAGTTCGAAAAGGTTCTTCATGGAGAACACTTTCTGGAACCATTTTTTCGGATCAAGGTTCTCCAGTTTAGGCATGGCGGCTTTGAACGCGAACAAGACACCTGTCTGCGAGATCACACCGATGAAGGCCAGCCCCATGACGATGCCAACGACAGGTGCCACCAGTATGATGGCTGCATCAATGACCAGCGGCAGAGCTTTGGCCATGGCCTCCTCGAAAGGAAGCATGGCAAAAGCCATAGGTACCGCCACCATCTGACTGACCGTTTTGAAAATATTCTCACCGTTGGCGATAAGGTACAGCCCGATACCCAGCACGGTAAGTGCCGGTGCGATGTCCTGACTTTTGCAGACGTCGCCCTTCTCCCGGGCTTCACGCAATCGTTTCGGTGTTGGCTGTTCAGTCTTATCACTCATAGCAGCATCCGCAGGTGTTGCAAATCAGTTCCGAAGGAGTCGAAAATCGTCACGGCACCGCTCATAAGCATGCCGAAATAGAAAATGAGCAGGAACGAGGCCAGACCGCTTTTGACCGGCATGGCCAGCACGTACACGTTGAGCTGAGAAGCAAAACGGTTGATGATGCCGAGCGATATGTCAGTAAGCAGACAGGCAACGATGATGGGGCCGGAAAGCAGCATCATGTCCAGGACCAGCTCACTCACCTGCTCTGCAAAAAACAACGCCAGCGCAGGCTTGCGGATGAACGCAGCGGGCATAAACTCCCATACGGGCCAGAATTCATAGCTTGCATAGACAAGCCCGAGGAAGGTGAGGAAGGCTCCGGT
>JAFWYI010000069.1 GCA_017522745.1 Mailhella sp. | reverse complement strand
GTAGAGAACACCCGTGTGGGAGTTGCCTTTAAATAACCAAATATTCCAGAATCCTGCAAGGCCTTTTTTACAACCCCCAGCCTTGGCACGATAACTTGCGTCCATTTTTTCTTTCGCAGGGGGAAGGGGGGTGCATTTTTTCATTGTATGCCGCCAGAAACTGACCGAAAATCGGGAAAATTTCTGAAACCTGCGGGTAGAAAACAGGCTGTTCTTTCCTCCGGAAGTATACGTCGGTATCGCCTTTTGTGCAAGGGAACGGAGCCCACCTGCGAAGCTCTGGATGTCTGGATATATGGTCGAGGCGTTCGCATTGCTCGAACAAAAACAGCCGCTCCTCTCTGTGATGCCACTCGTATAAGCGTTACGAGCGTGTTTACGGCATCTGCGGCATGCAGAATATACCTGAATATGCCCGAAGAGGGGCTTTTCTTTTGCCAAATTCCCTTCTTTCGTCAAGTGATGCCTCTTGCCGCGTGTTCGTCACTGTGCTATCGTGCCTGAAGGAGTAGAAGCTATGAAGAATCTGTGGGCTCCATGGAGGATGCAGTACATCCTTGGGCCGAAGTGCCATAACGGATGTGTACTCTGCGCTCCAGAACATACGGATGAAGACGAGGACAGGCTCATCGTTTATCGCAGCAGCCATGTTTTCGTCATGCTCAATCGCTATCCGTATGCGTCCGGGCATCTGATGGTGATACCGTACCGCCATGTTGGCGATATTACCGAGCTTTCCGCTGAGGAAAACGCTGACCTCATGGCCGTGGTACAACTTTCCTGCCGTGTTTTGCGGGAAGTGAGCAGGCCGCAGGGCATCAATGTGGGGCTGAACCTTGGTGAAGCCGCCGGGGCCGGTATCGGCATGCACTTGCATATGCATGTGGTGCCGCGCTGGAATGGTGATTCAAACTTCATGGCAGTACTTGATGACGTGCGGGTCATTCCTGAAGCGCTTGAGGAAACGTGCCGCCGTCTCGCTCCTGTGTTTATGAAATTGGCGGGATAGTCCGCTAGAACCTTTTTCTGCGCAGAATTGCTTATTTAAGGAGAGATCATGCGCTACATCAAAGTTTTCCTTCTGGTCCTTCTGTTTTTCGTGATCATGATGCTCTTCGTGCAGAATCAGGCCTCCTTCTCTGATTCCGTCACCCTGACTTTTGACACGATGTTCGGCCCGACCTTCAAGTCCATCCCCATGCCTCGCTATGCCCTGCTGCTCATCAGCTTTGCTCTTGGCGCTCTGCTCGTGCTGGCCATGCTCCTGTGGGATCGTCTTTCTCTCTCCAGCCGTCTCGGCGCTGCCCGCCGCCGCGGCAACTCCCTCCAGAAGCAGCTCGACAAGGCTAACGCCCAGATCGCCAAGCTGACCGAAGACAAGAAGAAGTTCGAAGCTGACCTTGAGGCCGCTAAGGAAGCCGTGAAGGCTGCCGAAGCCGCCGCCAAGGAAGCTCAGGCTGCTGCCGCCGCTCAGGCTGAATAAGCTAAGCAGATATCGAAAGCGCACGGAGCTGCATGTTCCGTGCGCTTTCAGTTTAAAGTCCAGCCCATGCCATGCATGACGGGAAGGAAGTTATGAGTGAGAACAAAGTAAAGCTCACCCCTATGTATCGCCAGTACATGGAAATAAAGCAGGAATATCCTGATACGCTGTTGTTCTACCGCATGGGCGACTTCTATGAGCTGTTTTTCGAAGATGCCGAAGTGGCCTCCCGCGAGCTTCAGCTCACGCTTACCAGCCGCAGCCGCGATGATGGCGGCGTTCCTATGTGCGGCGTTCCGTGGCATGCGGCTGAGGCATATATCAGCCAGCTTGTGGAGAAAGGATATAAGATCGCCGTATGTGATCAGATCGAAGACCCCAGGCAGGCAAAAGGTCTCGTGAAACGTGCCGTCACTCGCGTGGTGACCTGCGGTACCGCGCTTGAGGACGCAAACCTCGAAGCCAAGGCGCATACGTATCTTGGCGCGCTTTTCTGGAATGTGGAGAAAGCCGCGGGCGGTTTCGCCTGGCTGGACGTTTCCACGGGGAGCTGGACGGGCATACAGTCCTCCCGCGAGGAGGAACTGAAGCAGTGGGCGCTGAAGATGGCGCCCCGCGAACTCCTGCTTCCGGATAAGAGCGAACTCCCGCTCTCGTTTTCCATGATGCCCGAGATGCAGACCGTCCGTGTGCCGTTCCGCAGTCATTTTGAGCTGAAGCAGGCAGAGGCGCGTGTGCTTGCCGCACAGCATGTGCAGGAAGCGGCGGCTCTCGGTCTCGAAAAAAGCCCCGAACTCATGCAGGCCTGCGGGGCCCTGATCGCGTATCTGGAACAGACGCAGAAGCAGGATCCCACCCAGCTGGGGGCGTTCAAACCTCTGGAAAAAGGCAAGTATCTCATCCTGGATGAAGTGACCGAACGGAACCTCGAACTGTTCCGCCGCCTTGACGGCAAGCGCGGTACGGGCACGCTGTGGGCTGTGATGGATCACACCCGCACGCCGATGGGGGGGCGACTGCTGGAAGAGCGCATGCGCTGTCCGTGGCGTCAGCTCGACCCCATCACCCTCACGCAGGACGTGGTGGAATTTTTGAAAGCCGGGGCGGCTCGCCGCAAGGCTCTGCGTTCCGCGCTGGACAGCGTGTTCGATATGGAGCGTCTTTCCACGCGTATCTCGCTCAATCGCTGTCAGCCTCACGATTTTTCCGCACTCAAGGAAAGCCTTGCTTCGCTTCCGGCCGTGCTGAGCGCGCTGACCACGCTCCCCGCCATGCAGGAGGAGCGTCTTTCCACTCAGGATGAACGCGATGGGGAGGCACTGCCCGCCGGGCTCCAGCGCCTTGTGAAGCGCTGGGATATGATGGACGATGTCGCTGAACTTCTGCAAAGCGCTCTGCGTGATACGCTCCCTTCACAGATAACGGACGGCGGTCTGTTCCGAGCTGGCTATAATGCCGAACTCGATGAACTGCTCGACCTCGTGGAGCATGGTGAGAACAGGCTTCAGGAACTGCTGAGGGAAGAGCAGGAACAGAATGGCATGCCCAAACTCAAGCTGGGCTATAACCATGTGTTCGGCTATTACTTCGAACTCACCCGCGCCCAGCAGACCATGCCTATCCCTGAACATTTCCAGCGCCGGCAGAGCCTTGTGAACAGCGATCGCTTCACGACACCCAAGCTCAAGGAGCTGGAGGAAAAACTCCTCACGGCTTCCGAGCGGCGCAAGAGCCTTGAATACCGGCTGTATCAGGAACTGCGCGACCGTATTTCCCGCGAACGCCCGCGCCTCGTGTTCATGGCGGACGTGCTGGCGCATCTGGATTTCTGGCAGTCGCTGGCAGAAGCCGCAGAGCGTAACAACTGGACGCGTCCTGTCCTGCATGATGGCGAAGGTCTGAGCATCAGGCAGGGGCGTCATCCCGTGGTGGAAGCGGTGGTGGGACGCGCCTCCTTCATCCCCAATGATCTCGTGATGGATGAGAAGCGGCATCTGGTTCTCATCACAGGGCCGAATATGGCGGGTAAATCCACCGTTCTGCGGCAGACGGCCATCATCGCCATCATGGCGCAGATGGGCTCCTTCGTTCCGGCGGCAGAGGCTGTTCTCGGCCTTTCCGACCGCATATTCTCCCGCGTGGGCGCTTCCGACAATCTTGCGCAGGGACAGAGTACCTTCATGGTGGAAATGATGGAGACGGCGCGCATCCTGCGACAGGCGGGCAAGCGTAGTCTCGTCATCCTTGACGAGATCGGCCGCGGGACCAGCACCTTCGACGGACTCGCGCTGGCATGGGCCGTTGTGGAAGAGCTGGCACGCCGCGCAGGCGGTAGCATACGCACGCTGTTCGCCACGCATTATCACGAACTCACCGCGCTGGCGAATACTATCCCCGGCGTGTGCAATATGAATATCGCCATCCGTGAATGGAATGGCGACATCGTGTTCCTGCGGCGTCTCATCCCTGGTCCTGCGGATAAGAGTTACGGCATCGAAGTCGCACGGCTTGCCGGTGTCCCCACTTCCGTGGTCAGCCGTGCCCGTGAGATACTCGGGCAGCTGGAGAACGCACGTGGCAAGGCGAAGGTTGCCCAGCTGGAAGCGGCCATACTGCCGGGGCTCACGGTAGTTCCCGCGAAGAAGGCGAAAGCGGAAGCTCTGCCTGAACCGCAGTCAATGCAGGAACATCCCATGCTCGAAGCTCTGCGCGGAGTCGACCCCAATGCTATGACGCCCATGGACGCGTTGAAACTGCTTTCGGATTGGAAGATGCTCTGGGGCGGAAAATAGCGGTAGGGCTCTTTTAGTCTCCTGCCGAATGAAAAAGAAGAGCTTCAGATCGTGCGCATGCGGGAAATTCTTGACAGATGCCTCGCTTGAACACAAGCTGGAACAAAGAAAGGAGCGAAGCTCCATGCTGAGGTTTTTATGAAAGTTTCATGGCTCAAGAAGAGTTCCGCCATACTGCTTGTCCTGCTTTCTGCAGTCATCATCAGTGCGTGTGGCCGCAAGGATGATCCTGTTCCTGATTTTTCCCGCGACTCCTTTACCTTTAAAGAGCTGCGTGCCGATATGGCCGCGGACGGTACGGTGACCATAAGCGGCGATGTGAGCGGAGCCTTCCAGAACATGGAATATATGGTACTGGAGATGCAGCCCGTGGATGGTGAACTCTGTGCAGGCTGTCCTTTCCTTCCGCAGGATCAGTATCGTGTAGATTCCCGCGATGCGTGGGAAAGTGAGAACGGATCCCGCTTCAGCTTCGTGTATCGTCCGGTGTTCCCGGCAGAGCTGTACCGCTGGCGTTTGATAGGGCATAATACGTATTCCGGTGTTCCCGAAGTTGCCAGCGCTGTCGAAAGCCTCGGGACCGACGATGTTCTCATCAAGCATGGCCTTGCCGGAAAGAACGTGAAATGATGCGGGCGCGTTGCTGGCGCCGCATAGGCAGTTCTCTCCTGCTGGCGGGCTCTCTTCTGCTGGGCGCGGGGGCGCCGCTCCATGCCGCGCCCTGTGCGGATCTTCGCGCGGAAGTCCTGTATCAGGATATGAAACGCCAGGCAAAGCCATGCGGGATGGCACAGCGTTCCGATGGGATGGCCCGGCTGGATGTTCGGCTTGGTAAGGCGGGGGACTTCGTCCTGCTGGCAGACATGGAGGCGAAGACCCTCCGCGTGTTCTCGCAACGCCTGAAAGCCTATGTGGAGTTCCCCATCATCGGTGATCCCCACGACTGGCGCGATATCGTGAAAAGCGCCTCGACAGCCGTCATGCCGCAGACGCTTGGCATGGTGAGCATCGAGGAAAAGTCGCGCGAGGTTCTGGGGCATGGATCCTTTCAGGGATACCGGGCGGAAAAGAACCGTAGCGTGTTCGAACTCGGTTTCATGGGTTCCTTGCGCCGGGTGACACTCCTCTCATGGGATAGCGATGAGCTTGCGCCCTTCCCGCTGAAAGTACAGGTCGTTCCGTCTCAGGACACGAGGGAAGGCATTGCCTGGCTTTCTGATATCGTTTCCGAATGTTCCCCGGAGCAGGTGTTCATGCTCCCCGAAGGGGCCACTCGATACACCTCCATCATGGATCTGCTTTTATACGCGTTGACAGCGTTCTGAGTCCTGCTATTTCAGACAGATGAAAAAGAAAAAGCCCTGAAGGTTTTGCCTTCAGGGCTTTTGTCATGTGCTAGCGGAGATTACTTCCGGATGGCACTGCCACACCAGGGGCAGAAGTTCATGGCGGCAGAGGGCAGCGGCTTGCCGCATTCCGGGTTGCTGCAGATAATGGGGCAGGGGCCGAGTTCCACGATGAGCTCACCTTCGCGGACGGGCGTCATCTTGCGGGTGGTCTGGTAGTCGGCGGTCTTGAGTACGCGCTTAACGATGCCGTCGATGGGCGCATACACGGCCTTCTCCTGCTTCATGATGGAGATGTTGAACAGCTCTTCACCAGCCTTCACGATGTCGCCGGGCTTCACATGTAC
>JAFWYI010000068.1 GCA_017522745.1 Mailhella sp. | reverse complement strand
TTTATGCGAACCTAAACACAGTTCTTACAAAAAAGTAAACGCTTCTACGTGATGCAAGAGCCTTACAGGCTCTTCCTTTTGCAGAGTTACGGCATTTGCCAGATACAGCGGTGCATTTTTCAAGAACATCTCTGTATCATTCGTTCAAGTTTAGCTTCAACAGCCTTTGTACCGGGCGTTGATTCTATAATACGAGGGAATATTATGCAGCGTGAAAAAGAACTTGAGATCGCCAATTATCAGGATACATGGGCAAAACTGTATCTCCACCTTGCCAAGGCGGTCGATCGGGATTTCGGCATCGAGGGTGAATGGGAACTGCGCCGAGCTGTACGCCAATTCGGCATCGACCGCGGTCTGGCCCAGCGCGAACAGCACCTCAAAGCCGGCCTCAAACCCAACATGACGAACCTTTTCGGCAAAGGCGACCTGCCCGGAGACCCCCGCTTCCGCCGCAACAAGATCAAGCTGAACCCGCAGGAACGCTTTTCCGAAACGCTGGTATGCCCTATCGCGTCCATGTGGCGCGACATGGACGGCATGCGTCTGGGGCGCCTGTACTGCGAGGAATTCCATCACGCCAAGTTCAGCGCCTACGCTCCCAAATCGCAGACCAACCTGAGCCAGACCCTCACTCAGGAAGGCGACCAGTTCTGCCGCTTCTCTGTCTATCTGCGCCCCGGCAATATGGATGCCGAAGAGCGCCGCGAAGCCTTCGAGGAATACGATCCTGAATTCGATCCCGCCAAGGTGAAGGAACTGCCCCCCGTTTCTGCACAGCAAGGCTTCACCATGCTCTGCGTGCGCATCATCCAGAACATTGCCCACTTCACGCTGGAGCGTTTCGGTGAAGCCGGCGAAGCCTGCATCCGCGGTGCCCTCCGTGCCTTCGCCGCCGACCTTGCGGAAATGATCGCTGCCCGCGCCGCAAGCCTGAACCGCCCCTTCGATCTGGACTTCGTCTCGTCCAATGTTCCGCTGGATTTCGCCCCCGACGGTCCCGGCAATGCCATCTGGGAGCTTTATGAAGATATCCGCCCGAGGAAGCTCTTTGAAGAAGAGTTCTATCAGGCTTTTGGTATCCCGTTTCAGAACTGACCACTGAAACACTGATTGTTACGGTAGGCCGGAGCCGAAAATCTCCGGCGCTGTCCCCCCCCTTCCCGCACTGGTGTGCGAGTATCTTTTCTGGAGGTCTTATGTACCGGAATTTCCCTGAAGCGTTCTTCACCCGTAGAAATTTCCTTAAAGGTATGGCGGCCAGCTCTGCCATTCTGGCCATCAATGGTGCCCCCAGCCTGCTTTATGCCGGACAGCCCAAACGCGGCGGCACCCTTCGCGTCAGCGTGAGCCGCGAACTCAAGACGCTGAACCCCCTCCGCCATGTGAACCTTTCGGAATACATGCAGGGCGAACTCATGTACAGCGGCCTCGTGAAGCTCTCCAAGGATCTCCAGCCCGTACCCGATGTCGCCGTCAAGTGGGGCAGCCCTGACGCCGTGAACTGGACCTTCGAACTTCGCAAGGGCGTACGTTTCCAGAACGGAAAAGAACTCACCGCCGACGACGTGGTGGCTACCATCACGAAGATACTCGACCCCGCCACCGCCTCTCCCGGCCGTAAGAACATCGGCCCCATCAAGGAAGTGAAGGCCGAAGGCAAGTATATCGTCAAGATCATCACGCAGTATCCCTTCTCCTTCCTGCCTCAGTCTCTGGCATACCCCTGCATGAAGATCATCCCCGCTGATGTCCTTGCCGGCTCCTACGATACGCTGGCCACCAAGGGCTACGGCAGCGGTCCCTTCAAGCTGCGCGAATACGTGCCTGGAACCCATGTCATCCTCGAACGCAACCCTGACTACTTCGACGGCGACAAGCCCTACCTCAACGAAGTGCAGATGCTCATCCTGCCCGACTCCGTGGCGGAAACCAACGCCCTGCTCACCGGTCAGATCGACTGGGTGGTGGAAGCCAACGTCAATCAGCTCTCCCGCCTGCAGAAAGACGCCAACATCAAGCTCGACCGCATCGGCACCGGACAGTTCCCCACCATCAACTTCGGTTGCGATTCCCGCCCGTTCGACGACGTGCGCGTGCGTAAGGCCCTTTCTCTCTGCCTCGACCGTCAGATGGCTCTGGACATGTGCCT
Organism: Mailhella sp.; assembly: GCA_017522745.1. Classification (GTDB taxonomy): domain Bacteria; phylum Desulfobacterota; class Desulfovibrionia; order Desulfovibrionales; family Desulfovibrionaceae; genus Mailhella. The sequence goes on along the minus strand of JAFWYI010000068.1, from coordinate 3,056 downwards.
CGAAGGCTACGGCCGCATCGCCAACGACAACCCCATCTCTCCCGAATACCAGTTCTATCATGCCATTCCGCAGCGCAAGCAGGACCTCGAAACGGCTGCCCGCCTGCTCAAGGAAGCCGGCATCAAGAAGGGTACCACCCTGCCCCTGTACATTGCGGCCACGCCTGCCGTTCGCGGCAAGCTGGGCGTTGTGATGCAGCAGTGCGCGGCTCAGGTGGGCGTGAACATCAAGCTGCAGCATGTGGACTACAGCACCTTCCTCGACCAGATCTGGAAGAAGGCCAACTTCTACGTTGGCTGGTACAACATGCAGAGCTGCGAAGACGCCATGTTCCACCTGCTCTACACCTCCGACGCTTCGTGGAACGAAATGCGCTGGAACAACAAGACCTTCGACGCCCACGTTCTGGCCGCCCGCCAGGAGCTGGATCCCGTCAAGCAGCGCGCAGAATTCGCCGCCTGCCAGCAGATGATCCACGACGAAGTGCCGAACATCATCCCGTTCTACAACGACTTCGTGACCGCCTACCGCAGCAACGTCAACGGCGTGGTGCGTAACCCCCGCAACACCTTCTTCACCATCGAAAACATCTGGATGAACTAATACGCTCCCGGGGATCTCTGGCAAGTCCGGGGATCCCCTTCTTTTTTTTCTTGCCGCCTTCGCCGCAGTACTCCGCGATGACCGTGATGAGCCCAGTGTATATCCTCAAGCGTTTCTGCTTCATGCTGATGACGCTTTTCTGTATCTCCATCATTATTTTCTTTGTCACCATGATTCTGCCGGGCAACGTGGCGCAGGTCATCCTTGGCGAATTCGCCACCGACGATGCCCTGCATGCCCTTGAGGAGCAGCTCGGCCTGAACCTCCCCTTCTACGAACAGTACGGCCGCTGGATCTGGGGGGTCCTGCACGGCGATTTCGGCAAGGCCCTCTCCATGGACCAGCCCATCGTTCCCCTGCTTCTTTTCCGCTTGAAAAATTCCGCTGTGCTGGCGTTCTTCAGCATCATCATCGTCACCTTCATCGCCATTCCGCTTGGTGTCTACGCTGCTCTGCATCGCAATAAATTCAGCGACAGGGCCATTCAGGTAGGCTCCTACATCGGCATTTCCGTTCCGGAATTCGCCACCGCCTCGCTTCTCATCATCTTCTTCGCCGGGCCTGTTTTCAATATCTTCCCCTCCACGGGCTACGTCTCCATTTTCGACGACCCGCTCCGGGCCCTCATGCACATCGTCCTCCCTGTGATGACTCTGGTCATCGTCCTCATCGCGCACATCATGCGGCAGACCCGTTCCGAAATGATACAGGTCATGCAGTCCGACTATATCCGCAGTGCCCGCCTACGCGGGCTCAGCTATCACATGGTGGTCTATAAGCACGCTCTCCGCAACGCCCTCATGCCTACCATCACGGTACTGGCCCTGGACGTGGGCTACCTCATCGGCAGCGTCGTGGTCATCGAAGAAGTCTTCGCCTATCCCGGCATCGGCCGCCTTCTCGTCTATGCGGTCACCAGCCGAGACGTGCCCCTGCTTCAGGCCACCGTACTCACGGTGGCCTGCGTGTACTGCCTTGTCAACTTCCTTGCCGACCTCGCCTATGGCTGGGTCAATCCCCGCATCCGCTATAAGTAAGGAGTAAGCCGTGTCCCGTCTGTTCAGCATTTTCTCCACGCTGCGCCGTTATCCTTCCGCCTTCGTGGGCAGCATCCTCGTTTCCTGTCTGCTGATAGTCGCCCTGCTCGCTCCCGTGCTCGCGCCCCATGACCCCCTGAAGCTCAACCCCCGCGAACGCTTCGCGCCCCCCAGCATCGAACATGTGATGGGCACCGATGAATACGGCCGCGACGTGTTCAGCCGCATCATCATGGGCACGCAGACCTCGCTCGGCGTAGGCCTCAGCATCACGGTCATCTGCGCCGTGGTGGGCGGCCTCATCGGCCTCAGCAGCGGTTATTTCGGCGGTCGTGCCGACGAGCTCATCATGCGTATCATGGACGTGCTCATGGCGTTTCCAGGCATACTATTCGCCTTGCTCATCCTATCCATGCTGGGGTCGAGCATACTGAACGTCATCCTGGCCATCAGCGTCACAGGCATCCCGAAAACGGCACGTGTGGCGCGAAGTGCCTGCCTCAATATACGCAGTGAAGAGTTCATAGAAGCCGCCCGTGCCCGCGGCGAGAAGACATGGTATATCCTTCTGATGGAGATACTCCCCAACGCCGTGCAGCCCATCATCGTGGAAGCCAGCATCAAGGTAGGCTTCGTCATCCTCACCGCGTCCTCCCTCAGCTTCCTCGGCCTCGGCATACAGCCGCCCACGCCGGACTGGGGCCTCATCGTAGGCGACGCCCGCGAATATATCTTCGAAGCGCCCATGCTCATCGTCTGGCCCATCCTCGCCATCGCCTTCACCACCATATCCTTCAATCTGCTCGGTGACGGCCTGCGTGACATCCTCGACCCCAAGGAACTCGGGAGGGTGTGATGTCCGAAACTCTGCTTGCCATAGATAACGTATCCATATCGTTCAAGACTCTTCACGGGCGTGTCCACGCGGTACGCAACGTCTCCCTTGAGGTGAAGCGCGGCGAATGCTATGCGCTCATCGGAGAATCCGGCTCGGGCAAAAGCACGCTGGCCTTTGCCGCCCTCGGCTATCTTGCCGCCAACGGCAGTATCGACACAGGGCGCATCCTGTTCAACGGTGAAGACGTCACCCGCTACGATCATGAACAGCTCGCTAGGCTGCGCGGCACGCACATGGGCATGGTATTCCAGAACCCGCACACCGCAGCCAACCCCTGCTACACCATCGGCGAACAACTCGTGGAAGGCATGATCTACCACGAGAAGATCAGCCGCAGGGAAGCCGAGGAACGCGCGCTGGATATGCTGAGCGCGATCAACATCCCGGATCCCCGGCAGATCATGACCCGCTACCCGCATCAGCTCAGCGGCGGTCAGAAACAGCGCATCACCATCGCCCAGGCGCTTCTCAGCCACCCGGAACTCATCATCATGGATGAGCCCACCACGGCGCTGGA
>JAFWYI010000067.1 GCA_017522745.1 Mailhella sp. | reverse complement strand
GCCATGACGGCGCAGGCACCGGCCTCCTGCGCGATGACAGCCTGCTCCGGCGTAGTCACATCCATGATAACGCCACCTTTGAGCATTTCCGCCAGTCCGCTCTTCACTCGAAACGTCGATTTTTCCATATTCGCTCTCCTTTCTGGTCTCATGGAAGGTCGTTCCAGACTCCCTTGGGTTCGATACCCTTCCGGGATAACGCTCGTACAACTGGACATCCAGAAAAGAGAACAATAGAATAACAATAAATATTGTAATGATTACAATGACAGACATGCGGGATACAATATGGACATCGAGGCCCTCATACGTTTTTATCAGGAAAGTGACGCACCCTGCCGTTATCAGCGCGTAGCCGCAGCTGTAGAACGCGGCATCCGCGAGGGGCTTTTCCTCCCCGGTTCCGCACTCCCTACCCAGCGGACACTTGCTGAAGCGCTGAAACTCACCCTCGGCACGATAACGCACGGTTACGCTGAGGCCGCGAAACAAGGTCTGCTCACCGCCGTGACAGGCCGGGGGACCTTCGTGGCTTCCGTCCGGCCCGACGTGGACATGCTTCCACCTCCTGCCCCGCAGGATCTCCCGGAAGCACAGCCTTCCTTTCGTGAACCGCACAACAGCCATAGCGACGCCCCCTGCTGGAACCTCGGTTTCATCGCTCCCTTCGAACACCTGAATCCCTCTCTGCCCGACGCTCTCGTCTCACTCTCACAGCATCTGGACAGTAAGACCCTGACAGAATTGCAGAGCTATCAGCGGCCGGGAGGTATGGAACGCCACAGGGAAGCTGGCGCGCTCTGGGCCCAGCGTTACGGCGCACCTGTTTCGAGCCGCGATCTCCTCATCTGTGCGGGTTCCCAGCATGCACTCATGACCATACTCATGTCGCTGTGCCGATCCGGCGACCGCATCGCCGCCGAAGCGCTGAGCTATCCGCTCCTGCGCCAGCTCGCATGGCGACTGCGCCTGAACCTCATCCCGCTCCGCTCCGATGCCTGCGGGATGCTGCCAGACGCTCTGGATACCGCCTGCCGCAACGGAGGGATACGCGCCGTATACCTCATGCCTTCATGCCGCAATCCAACACTCACACGCATGCCCGAAAACCGCAGGCGGGAGCTCGTGGAAGTCTGCCGCCGTCACAACGTCCTCATCATCGAGGATGACGTTTTCGCGCTGGCGCTGAACAACGGAACATCTGCCCCCACCTTCGCCGCTCTGGCGCCGGAACGCACCTGTTTCATCGCGGCCACCAGCGAGATCCTCGGCGGAGGCCTGCGTGTGGCCTACCTCTGCCCGCCCGAACACTGCCTCGACGAGCTGGAGCATACTATTTCCTACACCATCTCCATGGTCCCTCCGCTCATGGCGGAACTGGCAAGCCAATGGATACTGAACGGCACTGCAGACAGGGTCCTCCGCTCAAAACGCGAAGAAGCCGCGGCGCGGAACGATATCGCACGGAGCATCTTCGACGGCTGGCCTCTGGCGTCTCGCAACACAGGCTTCTTCTGCTGGCTCCCGCTGCCCGAAGGATGGACAGGGATACGCTTTGCTGATGCCGCCCGGGAGGCAAACGTCCTCGTAGCGGAAGGGGAACACTTCCTCATCGGCCATGACACGCCGGAACAGGGAGTACGCCTTGCTCTGGGTGGACTGCCCGATCGCGAAGATCTGCGGGAAGCCTTGTCCCGACTCGTCAGACTGCTGGAGGCCTGAGCCTTAAAAACATCAGGGCGGGAATGATCTCTATCACTCCCGCCCTGATGTTTTTTACGTAAGAGGCCGATGCGGAAAAACTCCGTCCCTGCTTACGGAACGAGAGGGGCGAAATTCAGGCCGGTCTCCACAGGCAGACCGAACATGAGGTTGGCATTGGCGACAGCCTGACCGGAAGCGCCACGACAGAGATTGTCGATGGCGGACGTGATGATGAGACGGCCGGTGCGCTGGTCCACGCTCACCGCGATATCACAGAACAGCGTACCGCGCACGTTGCGGGTCTCCGGCAGACGACCGGCCGGAAGCACGCGTACCCAGGGCTTATCCTTCCAGCAATCCTCATACATGGCCTGAACGTCAGCCTGAGAAAGAGGGCTGGTCAGTTTGGTGTAGATAGTGGCAAGGATGCCGCGGCTGATGGGCAGAAGGTGAGGATTGAAGGAAACCGTCACAGAAGAACCAGCGGCCACCGTACATTCCTGTTCGATCTCGGGCGTATGACGATGCTTGCCGGCAATGTTGTAGGGGCGGAAGGTATCGGCCACCTCACAGTACAGGGAGCTGACAGCGGCTTTGCGGCCCGCGCCGGTGGTACCGGATTTGGCGTCGATGACGATGTCGTCGGGCTGGATGATACCGTTCTTCAGTGCGGCGTAGAGCCCGAGGATGGACGCCGTGGGATAGCAGCCGGGATTGGCCACGAGGCGAGCGCCACGAACGTCATCGGCATAGAGTTCGGGCAGACCATAAACAGCCTTGGGCAGATATTCCTTGCGGGTATGTTCCTTATACCAGGCCTCATAGACCTCGGCATCGCGCAGGCGGAAGTCGGCAGAAAGATCCACCACCTTCACGCCGGCATCGTACAGCTCGGCCCCGGTCTCCATAGCCACACCGTGAGGCACGGCAAGGAATACCACGTCACACTGGCGGGCAAGCTCTGCGGCATCCGGCTCGATGAGGACCACATCACCGCCGGGAAGCCCCTGAAGGAAGGGATAGATGCTGTCGAGGCGTTTCCCCGCATCCTGACGAGAAGTAGCCGCCACAAGACGCATGGAAGGATGGAACGCAAGGATGCGGGAAAGCTCCATCCCGGTATAACCAGTCACACCGACGAGTCCGGCACGAATCATAGTTTACTCCATTTAAGAAAGGCCGGAGTCTCCCCCGGCCTGCTGATAATATGTCACGGTGTTACGAATGAGCCACGAACTTCATACGAAGCTCATACAGCACATCACGCATGAGTTTGCTTTCGTCAGGGGTGAGGCCGTTACGAGTCTTATCGTCCAGCATGGTCAACAGGTCGATGGCATTGCGGGCCAGTGCCTCATCTCTGCTGACGGTTCCCGTCTCCGGGTTGGGAACCTCGCCAAGATGCACGAGAGCGGAAGAAGCCAGCGACAGAACGAAGGTGGAAAACGTCACTTCCGGCAGCATATTCGCATCGAGCTTTTCAGCCATAGTCAGCCTCGATATCTCTTAGAGAGCTTATTATTCCTGATAGTTAGGCTTGGACTTCACCTGCGTGGTATCCAGAGGATAGACATACAGGGCGCAACGGGTCTTCATACCGGTCGTCACACCGCCGAAAGCATTGACGGAAACGACGAGATCGAGTTTGCCGTTGTTGTCGATATCGGCGATATTGACATCGCTCACTGTACCCTTGATGCGGCGGGTCTTCCACAGAAGGTCGAGCCCCATACCGTCCCACAGCATGGCGTGGATCTCGCCCTGCGGATAGGTGCGGTAGTTGCTGAACAGCTTGCCGGCCGTGGTGACAGGCTTGTTGGCGATGAGTTCATGGCGGCCGTCACGGTCAAGATCGACCACAGGCATGCGCATGGGAACATAGTACATCACGAGATTGTCATCGTCGGTATCGAGCGTGCCGATGCTACGGTCGCCCACGACAGCCACAGAGCTGCCGCTGTAGATATCTTCGGTAGACGCCACGCGAGTACCCTTGCTGTCAAAGGTAGCGAGGGTCTCGTTCTCCATCACGAGAACGACATGATCGCCCTTCTTGCCTTCGTCTGCCGGGATCCAGGAGAAGTTGAACACGTTGGCCTTCTTGGGCAGCTTGCTGATATTGCCGCGGCGTACGACCTCGTTGCCCTCGATGGTCACTTCGTACACTCTGCCGGAGACGGTCTTACTGCGATCAGGGTCCTGACCCACGAGAACAGGCATGTAGAGCGGAGGCACCTTGACCACGTTGAGATAGCGTTCGCTATACTTCACAACGACCTTGAACTTGCCATTGGTGAACTCAAGAACCTGAGAGTCGGCAGTACGCGTGCTTTCATCGTTGCCGGTAAGGATGATGTAACGATGACCATCGGCCTTGAACACACGCACGAGGATGGGCTGCATGGTGGAAGGCAGGCGATACTTGCCCTTCTGCTCAAGGCGGTTGCCGCCCTGCCAGTCGTACACGAAAAGATCGTTCGGCGTAAGCATGAGTACGTCGTTACGGCCGTCGCCATCCACGTCGGCGATCTCCGTGCTGACGACTTCGTAAGAAAGCATCTGGCTGCGCATCTGCACGTTGGAAGCCTCGGTGCCCTGATAGCGGAGAGAAGGATTGAGGTAGGAACCATCCTTCACGCTGCCATACTGACGACCGGTGGTATCGTTCACCACGAACGCGCTGTTCAGAGAACCTGTAGCAGCGGCGCGCTTCACATCAGTACGTCCGAAAACTTCGACATTGATGGAATCCGCCACATCCTGCAGACCGGCAATCAGGCCATTCACAGGGCTGGTGGCAGAATCCTTCCAGACGACGCCCTTGGGGGAAAGGGCGCTCACGTCAAGGCTGGCCTGATCGCCCATCACGGTGATATCGCCCCAGACGATGTAATCAGCGCCATATTTCTTGGCCATAGCGGCCGCAGCTTCACGAGAAGCAGGAGCCTTTTCCTTCAGCGCCGCATCCTGACGGGCAGAAGGTTCGAACTGCCCCTGCAGAAAAAGGCGGGACGTCAGCATAGACGGGACAGCCTGTCCGAGATAAGAATATCCCTGCGCCCCGGAAACTTTGAACGGAGCCACAACGTACGTGGCCGCCTGAGCGGACACTTGCATCATGAGGAACAGCAGGGTAAATGCCCAAAGAGCGGGCAGAAAACGTCTGGACATAAAAAACTCCTTCGAGGATTTCCCGCCACTCTACACGTTCTCGCCTCAAACGGCAACATCACAGTCCGGCACTTTTTTGTGACAGAACTTCCATTCTAAAACTATTCTTGGTGATTATGAGCAGTCCCCGTCGTTCATTCCGCTTCACGTGCAGCCTCGATGAGATCCCTGTCGTCGAAGAGATGCTCCGCCTTCAGGGCTTCGAGTTCGAAGACGATCCCTTCTTCGCGCCTGCGCGGCGACTCATCAGCGGCCCCAAGGCCCTCGGCTCCTCTCTGGCGGCCTCCTTCGGCCTCATCTATATTCAGGACAGAGCCTCCATGCTGCCACCCATCGCCCTCGACCCGCCCAAGGGGGCCAGCGTGCTGGATATGTGTTCCAGCCCCGGCTCCAAGACCAGCCAGCTCGCATGGCTCGTGGGCCCGAACGGCATGGTGCTGGGCAACGAACCCTCTCCTGTCCGTCTTGCCAATCTGCGCCGCAACATGCACGTCATGGGGCTCACTCAGGTCGTCACCTGCTGCCAGAGCGGCGAAAAGCTCCCCCTGCCCGATGAATCGTGGGACTGGATACAGCTCGACCCGCCCTGTTCCGGCTGGGGCACGGTGGAGAAGAACCCCAAGGTCATG
>JAFWYI010000066.1 GCA_017522745.1 Mailhella sp. | reverse complement strand
ACTACTGGAAATTCTGCCACCATCTCAAGGCCAACGGCCTGCGCGTTCTCGGCATCGGCGACCAGCCCTACGACGATCTTCTGCCCGAGCTGAAGGACAGCCTGCACGAATACTACAAGGTGAACAGCCTTGAGAACTATGATGAAGTCTACCGCGCCATGGGCTACTTCATCCATAAGTACGGCCGCATCGACTGGCTGGAATCCAACAACGAATACTGGCTGGAACGCGACGCGGTCCTCCGCACCGATTTCCATATCACCAGCGGCTTCCAGGCTGAAGACATGGCCAAGATCAAGTGCAAGTCTTCCATGAAGAAATTCTACAAGAAGGCCGGCATCGCCACCGCCCCCTACTATCTGGTGAAGGATCTCGCCGGCTGCAAGAAGTTCATCAAGAAGGTGGGCTTCCCTGTCGTTGCCAAGCCTGATAACGGCGTGGGCGCTTCCGACACCTGGAAGATCAAAGACATGGAAGGTCTTGAACGCTTCATGGAAAAGAAGGTGGAAGGCGTTCAGTACATCATGGAAGAGTTCATCCATGCCGAAGTGAACTCCTATGACGCTGTCTTCAACTCCAATGGCGATCCCATTTTCGAGACCGGCAACGTCACCCCCATGTCCATCATGGATATCGTGAACGATAACGACAACTCCATCTACTATATCCAGAAGGATCTGCCCGAAGATACCCGCGCCGCTGGTCGTGCCACGGCCAAGAGCTTCGGCGTGAAGAACCGCTTCGTGCATTTCGAGTTCTTCCGTCTCACGCAGGATCAGGCCAGCATGGGCAAGAAGGGCGACATCGTGGCTCTCGAAGTGAACATGCGCCCCTGCGGCGGCTACAGCCCGGACATGATGAACTTCGCCAACAGCACCGACGTATATAAGATCTGGGCCGACATGATCGCCTTCGACAAGACCGAACTCCCTGATGGTGAACACTTCTACTGCCCCTTCGCCGGTCGCCGCGACGGTAAGGAATTCAAGTACAGCCACGATGAGATCATGGCCAAGTACGGCGCTAACATGAAGATGGTGGGCCGCATCCCTGCCGCTCTTGCCGGTGCCATGGCTGACCAGATGTATCTGGCCAACTTCTCCACCAAGGAGGAGATGGACCAGTTCTATTCCGATATCCTCGCTCCCAAGGACTAAGGATACGGCATCGCCGGTGAGGCCGGTGAAGAAAGAAAGGGGCTGTCGAAAGGCGGCCCCTTTCCTTATGTCTGATGCCAGATCGGAAGCCAGCTGATCTACCTGATGGCTACCTTGCTATCCTGAGGCTCTTTTTCCGCTGGAATTTTCGGAAGAGAGATACGGAGGATGCCGTCCTCGAACGCCGCACTCACGTCTTTGGCTTCGAAGCCCTTGCCCACATGGAACGTGCGGCGGCATTCACCCATGCAGCGCTCGCGGCGGATGTACTGCCCCGGCTTCTCCTCATCCCGAGCTGTCCTCTTCACTGCACTGATGGTCAGGCACCCATCGTCGAGGTCCACGCTTATCTCATCCTTCTTGAAGCCGGGCAGGTCGATGTCCAGCTCATAGGTCCCATCGAGTTCGCGCACATCCGTTTTCATGAGATGCTTGCCGTGTTTGCCGAACAGGTGGTCACGACCGCTGAACACAGGGGCAATGGTGAAAGGTTCGTTGAAAAGGCCGTCGAACAATCGTTCACTCAATGCGCTGGGAAGCATGTCGTCTCCTTCTGGTATGTTCAGGCGCATAAAGACAACTGCCTGAAACGATTGCTCTTACGATAGCATGCCACCACACACGGTCAATGATGCCCTTGTGAGAATCACCGTCCATCGTGATCCCAATGCCTACGGGGCTGAAGGAAGGAGAGCAGGCACGCCACATTGCTATTGTGAAAAATGAAATCAGCCGCTTCCCTCTTGTATAATGGCATCGTTGCGAGTTATATTGACAAAACGCAGTGTCTCAGTGGATGCAAAACGAACGGATCTGACTGTTGACTGTCATCACGCAGGATGTTCACCCGCTGTTACCGAGTTGCGGGAGACAAAAAGGAGTGTTTTTATGTCCGGTAAGAAAAGTGAATATGGATTGATCATCAAACTGCTGGCGGCCCTTGTCATCGGTGCCATCATCGGTCGGGTGGCCGGTGTGGGCCTTATGGACGCCATCGTATCCGCCAAGTACGCCCTTGGCCAGCTCATCTTCTTTGCCGTGCCGCTGGTCATCGTGGGCTTCATTGCCCCGGCTATCGCACGTCTTGGCCAGAACGCCAGCAAGATGCTGCTCACTGCTGTGGCTCTCGCCTACTTCTCTTCTGTTGGCGCCGCCTTCTTCTCCGCCTTCTCCGGCTACGCCATCATTCCCCATCTCTCCATCCCCACCACGGCTGAAGGTCTTGTCGCTCTGCCCAAGCCTTCCTTCGTGCTGAACATTCCCCCGCTCATGAGCGTGATGACCGCCCTCGTGACCGCCCTCATCCTCGGCATCGCCGCCAACTGGGCCAAGGCCGAAACCATGATGAAGCTGCTGGACGAACTCGAACGCATCATGACCAACGTGGTCACCCGCCTCGTCATCCCCATGCTGCCCTTCTTCGTGGGCGCCACCTTCTGCGAACTCTCCTATGAAGGCCGCCTCACCGAGCAGCTCCCCATCTTCCTGCTCATCATCCTCATCGTCATCTTCGGCCATTACATCTGGCTGGGTGTCCTCTTTGCCATCGGCGGCATCCTCTCCGGCCGCAGCCCCTGGAAGGTCGTCCGCTACTACCTGCCCGCCTACCTCACCGCTGTGGGCACCATGTCCAGTGCCGCCACCCTGCCCGTGTCTCTGTCCTGCGCTCGTCGCTCTCCCGTGCTTTCCCGCACCATGACTGAGTTCATGATCCCCCTCGGCGCCACTGTGCATCTCTGCGGTTCCGTTCTCACTGAGACCTT
>JAFWYI010000065.1 GCA_017522745.1 Mailhella sp. | reverse complement strand
TTTTCACGAACCGGTCAAATTTCTGACCAACTTTTTTCAAAGGAATGACACTATGAAAAAGCTTACTACTCTTCTCCTCGCTGCCGGCATGGTCTTCGCCGCTACCGCTCCCGCTTCCGCTATCGACGTGAAGTTCGACGGCCAGTTCGACTTCAACTTCGCTCGTGGCACCAACTTCTACGACAAGGAATTCCAGGAACCCACCCTTGAGGGTGCTCGTCAGCGTCTGCGCCTCGGCATGTCCTTCGTGGCCTCCGAAAACCTCTCCGGTTACTTCATGATGCAGGCCGGCACCTCTGAATGGGGTGACGTTGCTACTGGCGGTGCCTTCAACAAGGAGAAAGGCGAAGTTCTCTCCGCTCGTCAGGTCTACATTGACTGGGTGATCCCCCAGACCTCCATCAAGGTTCGTATGGGTAAGTCTCACATCGGTCTGCCCGCTGGCGCTAACGGCAAGTCCTATGTCATGCACGCTGGTATCGCTCCTTCCACCGGCGTTGTCGTGTCCGCTCCTGTGCTCGACAACCTCGATGTGACCGGCTACTGGGCTCGTATGGCTCGCGAAGGCAAGTCTGACCTCGTTGACGACAAGTACGACGTGTTCGGTCTGTATGCCAACTACAAGGGCAACGGCTTCGCCATCGCTCCTTACGCTCTGTATGCTGCCATCGGTGAAGGCACCAACGGCATCGCCGGCTTCGGTCCTGACTACGATCCCAACGCTGCCCTCGCTGCTGACGCTTACTGGCTCGGCGCTACCGCCACTGTGTCCGCTTTCGATCCCTTCTCCTTCAAGCTCGGCTTTGCCTACGGCGCCAAGGACTATGACGGTAACGTCGACGATCGTAAGGGCTTCGTGGTTGACGCTCTCGCCTCCTACAAGCTCGGCTTCGGTACCGCTCAGATCCTCGGCTGGTACGGCTCCGGCGACGACCGCAACGACGACAAGTTCTCCGGCATGATGCCCATGGTCGGCGCTCGCTTCAAGGGCGGCTCCGTTGCCTGGAACGGCTCCAACCTCATCGATAACTTCGGTGCTGACTGGACCAATCCTCAGGGCACCTGGGGTATCCAGCTCGGTCTGACCGGCATGTCCTTCATCCAGGACCTCAAGCACGACTTCACCGTGACCTACTTTGCTGGTACCAACCACTCCGCTCAGGCTGAAGCTGGTGACATGAAGCGTACCGTGCAGTACCTGACCACCGAAGACTCCGGTGTTGAAGTTGCCTTCAACTCCACCTACAAGATCTACAAGAACCTCACCACCTTCGTTGAAGCCGGCTACGTGTTCACCGACTTCATGGATCGTGGCGCTCAGAAGTTCGAAGACGATTGGAAGCTCGCCTGGGGCTTCCAGTACAAGTTCTAATTCCGTGCGGTCTTAGACCGTTCCGGATATAGCACTCGTGCTTCCGCGGGAGAGGGGAAACCTTCTCCCGCTCTTCGTTTAATAAGGAACTGCCTCTTGTGAGCTGTTCGTAAATCTGCGATAATGGCGGTCGGAGGTTCGTTATGCTTACCCTCAAGGAAATGATAGAAACGGCTATCCGCAACCAGCCTTTCATCCTCAAAGAGGATCAGCGCAAAGGCGCGCCCCTTTGTTATTTCACGAAGGATGGGCTTTTTGTTATCCGCTATCCTGACGGCACCGTGGAAACGTACGATAAGCCGCGCCTGCCCGACATGAGAGCCGCTCATGCCTGAACTGGTTATGGTTTGCGGGCCTAATGGCGCGGGGAAAAGTACCTTTACCCGTACGCTCGTTATGGCGCAGAATTTTATCTGCATCGATCCGGACGCTATCGCCGCGAACGGATTGTCTCCGCTTGCGGCGGGTAAAGCGGCGGCCAGCATGGCCAAATTACTGCTTCAGCAGAAAGTTTCTTTTGTTCGCGAATCTACCTTGACGTCCCACTTCGACTTCCATCTTATGGAGGAAGCAAAGCGCAATGGGTATCAAGTGCGGCTCGTGTATATCGCTCTACGCTCTGCGGAACTCGCCCTTTCTCGCGTGAAAAGCCGCGTAAGCAAAGGGGGGCACGACGTTCCTGAAGCGGATGTCGTCCGGCGTTATCACCGCTCCAGGCATAATCTTCCCAAGGCTCTTGCGCTGGCAGATTCCTTTACCATTCTTGATAATTCTGACCAGCAATATAGTGTGATAGATGTGAGCCAGATTTTAGCGTGAATTTCCGCGGGAGAGGGGAAACCTTCTCCCGCTCTTCGTTTAAACATCATTCTGCAGTGTCGCTTCGTTATTTTTCGCCCTCTAACACCATGCTTGGCAATCGTGAGGGAATGGGGTAACATTCTCAGTTTGTATAAGCTGTGAAGAATTACCTCTCGATATAAGGAATACCGATGTCGGAAAACATCATCACGGAAGAAGAGCTGAAGATCTCGGCTCCTGAAGATTCTCTTCCCCCGATCTCACTGGATAAACTGCCCGGTCAGATGCAGGACGCCTGCGCCCGCGCCGGGTGGTCCCGCCTCATGCCTGTGCAGGCTCATGCACTGCCCTACCTTATGGCAGGGCGCGATATCATGGTGCAGTCCCGTACGGGCAGCGGCAAAACCGGCGCGTACCTGCTCCCCCTGCTTTCCCTGCTCGATCCTGAGGAACGCGCCCCGCAGGCCCTCATCCTTGCCCCCACCCGCGAACTCGCCAGTCAGGTGGAACACGAAGCCCGCGTGCTTTTCGAAGGCACCGGCCTTACCGTGGCTTCGCTGTACGGCGGCGTGGGCTATGGCCGCCAGCTCGAAGCTCTGCGCGCCGGCGTTCAGCTCATCGTGGGTACGCCGGGCCGCGTGCTCGACCATCTCATCCGCCGCACCCTCTCGCTGGACGCGCTCAAGGCTCTCATCTTCGACGAAGCTGACCGCATGCTCTCCATCGGCTTCTACCCGGACATGAAGGAGATCCAGCGCTATCTGCCGCGGCGTCCTCTGCTTGCCACGCTTTTTTCGGCCACCTATCCCCAGCACGTACTCAACCTCGCCGGGGAATTCCTGCGCGATCCGCAGATGCTCAGCCTTTCGCAGGGGCAGGTACACGTGGCCGCCATCCAGCATCTTTTCGTGGAATGCGGCCGCATGGACAAGGACCGCACCCTCGTTCGCCTGATGGAGACCGAGAACCCCACGTCGGCCATCATTTTCTGCAACACCAAGTCCAACGTGCATTACGTCACGGCCGTGCTCAAGGGCTTCGGCTACAATGCCGATGAGCTTTCCGCCGACCTTTCTCAGAGCAAGCGCGAAGACGTGCTTGCCCGCCTGCGCGAAGGCAAGGTGCGCCTGCTCGTGGCTACGGATGTGGCGGCTCGCGGCATCGACATCCCCGCGCTCTCGCACGTGTTCCTCTACGAACCGCCGGAAGATCGTGAGTCCTACATCCATCGCGCTGGTCGCACGGGCCGCGCCGGGGCCGTGGGCACGGTCATCTCGCTGGTGGATATCATGTAGAAGATGGAACTCCAGCGCATCGCATCCTTCTACAAGATAGACCTCGTGCCGCTGGCCAATCCCACCGATGAGGACGTGGCCCGCGCCGCTGGTCAGCGCATCACCGCGCTCATCGACGCCCGCCGCCGCGCCTGCACCGGTCTTCAGTTGGAACGCGCCCGCCGCTACGTGGCGCAGGTGAAGGAAATGGCCCTGAGCGAAGATGAGGATCAGCTCATCCTGCTTGCCATGCTGCTGGATGCGGAGTATCAGCGCAGTCTCGGCATGGAACAGACCCTGCCCCAGCCGCGTGCTGTGCGTGAAGCCGCCGAAAACGCCAACAAGCCTTCCCGCAAGAAGAAGCGCAAGTCTGGCGGCAAGGGGGCTTCGAACGGAGAACAGTCCGAAGCCGCGCAGAGCGAAGGCCGCAAGCCTGTGGCCGATGCTCCCGCCGCTGAGCCCGCAGAGGGACAGAGCGAAGGCGCTTCGCAGAACGCCCAGCCCGAAGGGGAGGGCCGTCGTCGTCCGCGCCGCCGCGGGGGACGCCGCCGTTCCGGCAAGTCCGAAGGACAGGCTCCTCAGGCCGAGGGCGAATAATAAGCATGGAGCGCAGGGCCCCTTGCCTTGCGATGCTGATATCTACCTTTATCAACACTCTTATTTAATTGGGAATAACTATGCCTCAGTTCGGCGATCTCGTCATTCTCGCTTCTCCGCGCGGCAAGCGCCACATCTACCGCCTCGACCCTAATCAGGACATCCACACGCAGGACGGTGTGATGCGCGCCGCCGATATCGTTGCCGCTGAGTTCGGCACTGAAGTCCGCACTGCCAAGGGCGTGCCCTTCCGCCTTGAACAGCCCCAGCTCTACGACCTCGTCATGGGCATCAAGCGCCAGACGCAGATCATGTATCCCAAGGATATGGGCCTCATCTGCTTCAAGCTCGGCGTGGGCAACGGCCGTACCATCCTCGAAGCCGGTTCCGGCTCCGGCGGTTTCACCATCGCGCTTTCGTGGTTCTCCGGCCCCAACGGTCATGTGCATACCTTCGAAGCCCGCGAAGAGTTCCACAAGCTGGCCAAGCGCAACCTCGAATGGGCCGGCGTGGGCCAGAACGTGACCCTGCATCATCGCGACATCTCCAACGGCTTCGGCATCGACGATCCGGAAGTCCTCAACGGTCAGAAGGGCGACGCGCTCTTCCTCGACGTCCGCACGCCGTGGGAATATCTGGGCCATGCCCGCGCGGCTCTCAAGCCCGGCGCTCCCATCGCCTTCCTGCTGCCCACGGTGGAACAGGTCTCGGAACTCATCCACGCTCTGGAGATCGAACCCTTCGAAGAAACGGAAGTGTGCGAGATCCTCGTGCGCCCGTGGAAGGTCGTGCCCGGCCGTCTGCGCCCCAACGACCGCATGTCCGCCCATACTGCCTTCCTCGTGTTCACGCGCATCCAGGAACGCAGCGCCGACTGGGACGCTCTCATCCCGCTGGGCACGCGTGAGCGCAAGCAGGAGGCCGCTCGTCAGGCCCGCCTTGCCGAAGCTCGTGGTGAAGTGAGCGAATACGAAGTGTAATCTGCGGGGAGAAGCGTTTACGGCGCTCCTCCCCTGTTTTTTCGGGAGATATCATGCTCTACGACGTTGCTGTCATCGGTGCCGGTCCGGCTGGTCTTCTCTGCGCGCGCGATGCCGCCCGGCGCGGTCTGCGTGTGGCGCTCATCGACAGCCACGAGGAGCCCGGCGTCAAGCTGGCCATCGCGGGTGGCGGCAAGGGCAATATCACGAACCGCATCCTTGCCGAGAACCGCTACGTGGGGAGCGATACCGGTATCCTGCGTTCCGCACTCAAGGTCTTTTCCTGCGATGACGCGCTGGCTCTCATGCGCGAGCTGGCCCTGCCGTGGGAGGAGCGCGATTTCGGTCAGATCTTCGGGCTCAAACCGGCGTCATTCATGGCTGATCGCCTCGCCGTGCAGTGCGATGACGCCGGAGTGGACTTCTATCTCGGCCGCACGGCTAAAAACATCACGCGGCCCGATGCCGAGGGCGAGATCTCCGGTCCGGCTTTCGGCAGGAGCGGCGCGCAGACGTATTTTTCGCTGTTCGCAGGGCAGGAGAAAATCACGGCGCGTCAGCTCGTCATCGCGGCGGGCTCGCCTGCCTGTCCGCAGCTAGGCGCGAACGATCAGCTTGCCCGGCTTGCCGCTTCGTGGGGGCATGATATCGTGCCGTTCCAGCCTGTCCTCGTGCCTCTGGTCATGCCGGAGAACTGGGCGCTGTCCGGGCTGGAAGGCATCAGCCTGAACGTGCGCCTCGGGCTCAAGGCTGGGAACGATATCCGCTGGCCCGACCCTGAGGGCATCCGCTCGCTGCTCTTCACGCATCGCGGCGTGAGTGGACCGGCCGTACTGGTCGTCTCCTGCTGGTGGAAGCCCGGCGAAGAGCTCGTCATCGACTTCCTGCCGGAACTGCCCATACTCGAACTGCTCAACGAGAAGGAGAACGGTAAGCTCATCGTGCGGAATCTGCTGGCCCGCCGCCTGCCCGCACGCCTTGCCGATGCCTTGTGTCCCGAAGACCTCGCACGCCGTAAGGTGGCGGAGCTGGGCAAGAAAGACCGCCTGCGCCTTGCGGATATCGTACACCGTTTCTGCGTCCTGCCTGCCGGAACGGAGGGGCTCCGCCGTGCCGAGGCGGCTGCGGGTGGCGTGTCTCTCGCATCGCTCAGCCGCAAGCTCGAAAGTCTCCATGTTCCCGGTCTGTTCTTCTGCGGTGAGATCGTGGACATCGCGGGTCTGCTTGGCGGATACAATATACACTGGGCTTTTGCCAGCGGCGCTATGGTGGCGAAAGGTTTGAAGAAAGGCGAGTGAGCAGGGGCATCCCTGACTTTGCATCCCCGGTCGTTCCTGCAAGGCGCGGACCGGTGAAGATAACGATATCGCGAGAAGGAGTCTTGCATGCAA
>JAFWYI010000064.1 GCA_017522745.1 Mailhella sp. | reverse complement strand
GAGCCGCGGCTTTTCTGTTCTGTATCGTGGGCTATTTCTTCTTGCCGAAGTGCAGGATATGGCCCATTTTTTCCTGCTTGGTACGCAGGTAGTATTCGTTCACTTCGCAAAGGCCCGTTTCAATGGGCACGCGGTCGGTGATCTCGATGCCGTAGCCCTCGAGGCCCACGATCTTGCGAGGATTGTTGGTCATGAGACGAAGACGGCTGATGCCGAGATCCTTGAGCATCTGGGCGCCCACGCCGTAATCGCGCAGGTCAGGCGCAAAGCCGAGTTTGATATTGGCTTCAACAGTGTCGTAGCCCTGTTCCTGAAGGACATAGGCCTTGATCTTGTTGGCGAGGCCGATGCCGCGGCCTTCCTGGCGCATGTAGAGCAGGGCACCGCGGCCTTCTTTTTCGATCTGCATGAGCGCGGCGCCAAGCTGATTGCCGCAATCGCAACGCAGAGAACCGAAGGCGTCGCCGGTGAGACATTCACTGTGGACGCGGACGAGTACAGGCGTATCGTCGATCTTTTCGTCCACGTCGCCTTTCACGAGGGCAACATGCGTATCGGTAGAGGTGTCGCTTTCGTAGGCGATGATGCGGAAGGTTCCGTATTTGGTGGGCATGCGGGCTTCGGAAACTCGGCGCACAGCCAGCTTGCCGTAACGGATGTGGTAGCGGATGATGTCGCGGATGGCGGCGATGTGCAGACCGTGTTCCTTGGCGAAGGCTTCAAGGTCATCCATGCGGGCCACGGAGCCATCTTCCTTCAGGATCTCGCAGATGGCCGCCGCATGAGAGAGCCCTGCGAACGTGGCAAGATCCACACTGCCTTCGGCGATGCCCACGCGGGTGAGTACGCCGCCAGCTTTTGCACGGAGGGGGAACACATGTCCCGGGGTGACGATGGATTCCGGTCCGGCGTTCTCGGCCACGGCGGCACGGATGGTGGTGGCCCGGTCTGCAGCGGAAATACCGGTGCTGATGCCTTCACGTGCATCGATGGAAACCGTGAAGGAGCTGCTGCGGCTAGGATCGCTGGAAGGGGCGAGAGGCAGTTTGAGCCTGTCGGCCATGTCTGCAGAAAGAGCGAGGCAGACGAGCCCGCAGGCGTGGCGAGCCATGAAATTCACATTTTCCGCAGAAGCGAACTGCGCACCGATAACGAGATGACCGCTGGAATCGCGATCTTCATCGTCTACCAGCACGATCATCCGTCCCTGGCGGATATCGTCGATAGCTTGTTCGATGGAACAAAGAGAAGAAAGCTGACGCATGACAAACTCCCTGGAGATGTCTGACATCAGGGCCGCGTGAGGCGCTGGGAGAGAAAAGGGGGCCACCGGCGCGGCCGGAAAGCGTTGGATCCATTCTCTTTCGTCCGGACTATGACCGTCGGCTCCGGAATTACACCGGATCTGCCTCTTTTCCCGTGAAAAGAGACCCGCGGGCTTGCTGCGTAGAGCTTACCGCCGGTGGGGGCTTCCACCCCGCCCTGAGAGTTGATGTATTTTTAATACGGAGGATGAAACTGTCAAGAGGCAGAGTGTCTTTTCCTCAGCTTTGATGATAACTATCGCGGCTGAAAAGACATCGCGGCGGAGGCTTGTTTTTTTGACGGACTTTGATAAAATTCCTTGAGTTTTCATAAAGAAAAGGTTATGGGATGTCTCCACGTTCCGCAGGAAACGCAAGCTCGTACTCTTGCTGAGTAAATCTCTCCTTATGGGGAGTTTAGATAAAGGGCAGTTGAGCTGCCTATTCTAAAAGAAGCCCGGAAGCTAGCACCGGGCTTCTTCCTTAACTAAGCTATGGCGGAAGAGAAAGAGGGCTGTGCCCTGTGACACGCTAGCCCCTGCCTTCATCCATCAGGACACGTTATGACACCGTTTTTTTCAGCGTCTCGCTCTGAAGCCGGGGAACCGTCCTCCCTTGCAGAAATACAGCTCCTTGCCGATCAGGATCTTATGAGCCTGTGGGAACAGACTCAGCTTGCGGTCTCCACCATCGAAGCCCGCGGCGGCAGTGCTGTGACGGCCCGCCGCTACGAAGCTGCCGTGCTTCTTGAATTGCAGAAGAGGCTGGCGGCCATGCCCGCAGGGCGGCTTTTCGGCTATGCTTCCCCTGCGGATGCTCAGCCTGCCGAGAAGGACGCCGTTCCGCATATCATGATGGTTCGCGCTTAAATGATAAAACCCTGCACGAAGCAGGGCTTTTCGGAGAAAGAGCGGGATCAGTCTTCCATGCTCTGGGGCGCGCGGCGCTTTTCCCACAGTTTCATATCTTTCATTTTTTTGCGACGTGTGCGCTGGAGCGATTTGCATACCAGCGGCACGTCTCTTTTTATGCCCCATTTCTCGCGATAGGTATCGGCATCGAGCCCGTAGGAAGCCAGATGCTTACGGCTGATGAGCTTGAAGCTCTTGCCGCATTCGAGGCAGGTGATGGTCTTTTCCTTGATGGACTTCGAAGGCGTAAGAGGCAGAGATTCTTCGCTTTCCTGCGGAGAGGCATCGGACATCTTCCGGAGTCTGTTCGCGAGTGAGTATATCATATCCATCAGTTCTTCTTCCTTCATCACGCGGACAGAAGCCTGAGCCTTGGTGAGTTCTATAGCCATTTTGAGAAAATCGTCCATGAGGAGTCTCCTAGTATTGCAGCTTGTGCAAGTTGTCAGGGTGGTGCGTAGCGCCGTGGCGAATTGCAGAGTCGCTTCGGGAGGAGGGCGACCCGGAGGAGAGAGGGCCGGGTCGCCCGGGAAGGAGCGTGCGTTCCCGTACCGCACGCTCGTCAGAGAGTTTCGGTCTCTCTGTTGACATGGGGGGTAAGCCCGCAGTTCACAGCCTGATTTTTACTGATCCACCAGTCGAAGATGAGGTGGGAAACGAAAATGGCGGTGAACATGGAGGCGAGGATGCCCAGAGCAAGGGTGACGGCAAAACCACGGATGGGGCCTGTGCCGAACTGATAGAGGACTGCCGCGGTGAGCAGCGTGGTGAAGTTAGCGTCCACGATGGAGCTTCGTGCTTCACGGAAACCGGCGGCCACTGCTTCGGGGATGGGGCGCTTGGCCCCTATCTCTTCACGTATCCGCTCGAAGATGAGCACGTTGGCATCGACCGACATGCCGATGGTGAGTACGACACCGGCGATGCCGGGAAGCGTGAGCGTGGCGCCGAATATACCGAGTCCGGCAAAGAGCAGACCGATGGTGAAGGTGAGCATGAGATTGGCCAGAAGGCCGCTCAGACCATAGCAGAATTGCATGATGATCATGACACCCACGGAGCCTACAGCACCGGCGATCAGACCGGCGCGGATGGAGTCCGCCCCGAGCGAGGGGCCGACCGTGCGCTCTTCCAGCACGGATACCTTGGCGGGAAGGGATCCGGAACGAAGTACGACCGCAAGATCCTGAGCCTGTTCTGTCGTGAAGGAACCCGTGATGCTTGCCTTGCCGCCGCTTATCTTCTGCTGAATGACAGGCGCGCTCTGGATGCTGCCGTCGAGAACGATGGCAAACTGCTGGTGGATGAGTTCTTCCGTCACGCGTTCGAACTGATCGGCACCGCGCCCACTGAACTGGATGGAGACACAGGGCTGATTGCGTTCGTCAAAGGCGGGGCGCGCATCCACGATATCCTGCCCGCTGAGCAGAGGGGACTTGTCCAGAACGAGACCGTTGGAGAAGTCTTTCCTGTTGGGGGCAGACCATGCCTTGTCTCCGTTGACCAGAGGATACCACGCTGTTCCTGCGGGCATCAGCATGCCGGGGGCGACATCGTGACGGACGCGATGGAAGGTGAGCTGAGCGGTGCGGCCGATAAGCTGGAGGGCTCGGGTCGTGTCGGTCACACCGGGCAACTGTATCTGTATCTGGTCATCGCCTTGGCGGCGGATGTCGGGCTCCGCCACACCGAAAGCGTCGATGCGTCCGCGAAGCGTGCGGATCGTCTGATCCATGATGCGTTCGCGTAGTTCCTTTTCATGATCCGGATGGAACTTGACCTGAAAGATTTCCCCAGATCCGGACGAGACGGCAGACCCGACTGCCATCTGTCCGAATCGGTCGCGCAGCAGGTTGGAGAGTTGTTCGATTCCCTCTGGTTTGAGCGGCACGAATTCCAGTGTTCGACCGTCACCGTGACGGAGGAGGCGGGCCCTTATACCCGCATCGTTAGCACTGGAACGGATATCCTGTCCCATAAGGGACAATGACTGGACCACGGCCTGATCGATATCAGCACCGAGCGTAAGATGGATACCGCACTTGAGATCCAGCCCGAGAT
>JAFWYI010000063.1 GCA_017522745.1 Mailhella sp. | reverse complement strand
CATCGCGGTTCACTCGCGTGGTATCGAGTTGAGCCGAGAGGTAGAAGCTCATGCTCTTGGGCGCAGGGGGCGGCGTGATGATTTCAGGTTCCGGCTGAGTTCCTCCAGTATTTCCGCCGCCAGTCTGGCCGCCTGTATTCGTTCCGTCAGGAGTCGTTCCTGTTACTCCAGCCGTTCCCGCTCCTGCGGTTCCGCTTCCACCTATTTTTCCCTGCTGGCGTTCATGTTCTGCTCGTTGGCGTTCCTCTTCTTCCTGCGCCACGCGTTCCATCTGCGTCTTGGCGGCCTTCACCTTCACAAGGTAGCCGCTCTTTTCCGGGCGCACTCTCTCGCCAAGTTTCAGGCTGATATAACGGTCTTCGCCCACAGCGGCAGCATAGGCAAAGAATTCCGTTTCGCAAAGTCCGCTCGTGATAGCCTCTTCCAACACGTCGTAGCTCGCCAGTCTTGGCAGATAGCAGTAGGTACAGAGCCATTCCCAGAGCTGTTTGATTTCCAGATGGTTCACGCCCTGCCACAGCAGGTTGTCCAGCTCCATGAGCAGGAGCGCCGGGGCCCACTTGCTCACAACTCCTTCATTATGCAGGAGATGTTTTGCCGCTCGAGGAATGATGCCGTCCGTGCCGCCGCTCAGGCGCGTGCGTTCCCAGTCCAGCGTTTTGCGGTCGTAGGTGTCAACGCTCGGCACGAGCAGCCAGCACCACGCCTCCTTGAGCCGCAGGTCAACGGTCTCGTCACTGCGCTTGAGGCTGACTTCCGTTTCGCGGTTCTGTGCGGCATCAAGGTTCAAGTCCTGACTGTCTTCCTTAATAGAAGTCCACGCGATGAAGCGCCGCACCTCCTGCTCAAGATTGGCCATCAGCGCCTGATCCGCCGCGAGAAAGACCAGCATATTCCGGTAGATACGCGGAGCCGTGCCGCGTTTTTCAAACATCTCACTCACCGCGCGCATGGCGGCGCAGTCCTGAGCCGACTGGGCGTAGCTCTCCGCCGGGCGCAGAACCACCAGCCGCACGGCCTGCTCATCCGGCACGTCCAGCGACGACGCCGGGCAAACGTGAATGCCCGCAAACGGCGCTTCCTTACGCAGTTTCTTGAGGCGGCGTTCGATCTCGAATTCCACGTCCGAGGCCGCAACCTGCGTGGCGCGGTCTTCCACTGTTTTTCTCAGCGTAGGCCGCGTGTCGTACCAGAAGCGGTCGCCGGAAGGATTGGTGTAAAGGTAGGCCAGCTTGTTCTTGAGCGTATTGCAGGCGTCGTTGAACAGTGCCACCTGCTCGCCGGGCTGGGTCACGCCGAGGCGTACGCGCGACGCCTCCAAGCCGCGCACGTTCTGCTGGCGCACCGTGGGCGCACTGCCCAGCATGATGGCGCGGGCCACGCGGCGGGCAGCGAGAATCTTGCCGTAGCGCGAATTGGCCTTGTCCAGCAGGTAGGGCACGGACTGCTTGCCGTCCACTTCCTTGTCCACGAGCGGGTTCCAGCCTTCGGAGAGGTGGCGGGTCAGCTCGTCGCGCACGTTGGGCACGTCCATGGGCAGGGAACCGGGCATGATGAGCAGGCCCGCGTCGTTGCCCATCCACAGCTCGTGGATGACCGCTGCCATGAGGCGCAGAACGCCGCGCGTACGCTGGAAGCGTTCCAGCGTGGCCCAGTCGTCGTAAAGGCGGTCGAAGACTTCGGGATGGATGGGGTAGCAGGAAACGAGGCGGTTCTTGTACTCAAGTTCCTTGGTTTCCAGAGGAAAATCCGATGTGTTCTCGCGGTACATGGCGCTGAAATGTTCACACACCATGTCGCGCGCGGCGGGATTCTTGCAGTCGAGGAAGAGGCGGCGGCGCACCACCTCGAAGCCCTCGTTGGCGGCCACTGGCTTCCAGATGGATTCCATTCGGCCGAAGGTGTGTTCGATGGCCTCCAGCGCGGTCTTGCCGGCTTCGCCGCCAATCTCGATGTTCGACTCGGGGATGGAGGCCACCACAAGGCTGTTGCGGCTGGCGCGGGCGGCCTCGGTTATCTCCTGAATAAAGGTGATGAAATTGTCGAACGAGCCGGACGGCAGGCCGCTCACACCATAGATGCGCTTGGCGTAGGCCACGAGTTCGTCCATGAGGATGAGGCAGGGGCCGCAGGCGTCGAAGAGGTTCTTCAGAGCTTCGGAGCCGGGGGAGATGCCTTTCTTGTCGGCTTCTTTTACGAAGTCGTAGAGCTTGGGATTCTGCGCCGAGAGCGCGAGCTGATAGGCCATTTCGCCCCAGAGTGTGCTGACCGTGATGCCGGGCAGGTTCTGCGGGCGCTTAACCTTGCTGGGGTCGAGCGCAGTGCCGACCAGCACCGCCGCGTGGACTTTGGGCAGACTGGCGAGCCCTGCGGACTGGAGCACCGGGCGCACGGCGGGAATCTTGTCCACGGAGACCGTGCCGCGCAGAAGGTGGTAAAGGGCCAGCATACTGTGGGTTTTGCCGCCGCCGAACGCCGTTTTGAGCTGGATGACTGGTTCGCCGTCCTTGCCGGACACGCGGCGCAGAGCCTGCACCAGAAGCCCGGCCATGCCTTCCGTGACATAGGTTCGGGCGAAGAATTCCACCGGGTCGCGGTATTCGTAGGAGCCTTCTCCGCGCGCCACCTGCGAGAGGTCGGCGGCGAACTCGGCGTTGCGGTAGCGGCCCTGCGCCACGTCGGGATGCGGTTCGATGACATCGCGCCAGCTCGGCAGGTTAGCCGGAGATTCCGCGAGTATGCCGGAAGCCTTGGGAACGGCGGGCGCGGGCTGAGCGGCCTGAGCGGTGACGGCCGTAGAACCGGCGGCAGAGCCGTAGCGGGATTCACGCAGGAGGGCGCGAATCTCTTCGGTGGCTTCGGCGTCAATCTGTTCGCAGAGGCGGGACATGGTATCGAGCGCGCGCCATGTGTCGCTGTCGTTGATATCGTCGATGCCCCGATGGGCGTGGCGATTGCGTACGCCCACGAGCTCTTTGGCCCAGGTGCGATGGTCGATGGAAAGACGCTTGCGGAACACCTCGTTCCAATACTGGTCAAAGAGGATGAGACAGCGCTGGATGTCCAGCGAGGCCATAAGGTCGCGGTCGGAACCGTTGGCGGGGAGGTCGCGTTTCTGTTCGTCCCAGAGTCTTCCCAGTACGGCAATATTCCACCAGTCCGGCCCGTATTCCACGCGGAGCGTGGCACAGATGTAGGGAGAAAAGGCACTGAGCAGGGAATCGAAGCCCTTAGCCACGAGGTCGTAATTCTTTTTCATATTTCACACTCTCATCAGATAAGGGAACCCTGCTGGGCGGAGCGGCGCACGGCGCGAAGTTCGGAAACCTTCTGCTGTATCTCGGGCCACGAGACCACGAGCGAGTTGTAGGCGTAGGCTTCGGCGTTCCAGCCCTTGCGCTCGGCAAGGGAGAAGAGGCGGTAGGCGAGGTCGCGGGCGCGTTCGGCGTCGGCTGGATAGTCCATGCAAAGCATGGCGCAGGCCTCCACGCCGCCTTTTTCGAGGAACTGGCAAAGGTACTGGGTGAGCATCCAGAGGCATCGACCCGTGGACGTGCGCGCCTCGGCTTTGAATTCCGGCAGTTCGGAGCGATCAAAGAGGTGGACGACGCCCTTTTCGGAATAGACCAGCCCCATTTCGGCCAGACGTTCCACAGAGGTATTTTTGGCGCGGGCCAGCACGTCGGCCTCGCCGAACTTCATGTTGTTGAAGGCGAACTGGGTATAAAGGTCAACGCAGAAGCGGCTTTCGGAATCAAGCACGCCGTCCTGTTCGGAGAAATACAGGTCGAGCTCGGCGTTGATGGTCTGGAGCGCGCTCCGCACGTTCATGGGCGAGCCGTCCGCCTCCAGCACACGGGCGTAGCGGGAATACACGCCCATGCCCGGGCCGATGGCGGCCTGCGCCATATCCACCGGTGCGATATTGCTGGACTGGAGCTTTTTCAGCGCCGTGCGGAGCTCGCGCTTCAGTTCGGCAATGAAGGAACGCCGTGTGCAGGAGAGCGCATCTTCCGGCCTCTTGCGGCAGACGAGCACGATGGAGGAGGCGAGGGCGTTGGTGTTCATGCTCACAGAGCGGTACGCTTGCTCAGTGCGAAGAGGCCAAGTGCCAGTGATGGAAAAGCCTGCTTGAATGATAGCGGAAAGCATCGTTTCCCAGCCGGTCGAAGCTGTCTGGGCATCGCTTTTTCCTTCTTCCGACTCGCTTTGCTTATAGGCATAATAAATGGTGACAGGCACATCTTTCCGAGAATATTTGTAAAGTTGACAGCAGGTCTTGAACATGCCGTCTTCAAAGAATTCTCGGGCCTTTTCTTTGCTTCCTTCAAAACGGTAAGGAGTAGCCACCAGTTCTTCCGTCTTGGGAACGAGCATGGTGCGGAAAAGCTGAGGATAGGTAGCCTTCAAAGAACGCCGTAGCCAGACATAAAAGAAGTCAGAAAGGTCGGCGTAGCCGATATTATCGTAATAAGGTGGGTCAGTAGATATGACTATATTACGAAGCCCACAATCACTCTGAGCATCGTGTTGAGACGAGAATCCATCTTCTGAATCTTTGATAAGCTTCAAAATGCAGTCAGTGAAATAATCTACACTTGGATTAAAGCCTCCAACAGAGGCCCCAAGTATATTAGCTTCTGCAAAATCCCATGTCATTGGAATTGCTTGTTTGCCAAATAGATGCATAACTTTTTCATTCGAGCTAGACCATTGGCAGAGCGAATTTGAAAAGTCGGTTAATCTATCAATAATAAAGGCTAGATATACACCTACTGTCTGGCTATACGCCAAAGCTCCCGCACCTCCTTCAGAAAGAGGCGTTTCATCGCTAGACATACCAACGGCCAAGGCATCGCGCATGGCTTTTTGCTGGGCTTCGGCTACGAGGTCGCTGAATGTGGTAAGGGCTGTGATCTGGCGATTGGTAAAGAGATTTTCATACTCTTCCATACCAAAAGCTGGAGGACTGAACCAACGTGGATTGTCAGGAAGACTTCCATCAATCGCATAAGGTTTTGCGACGGTTGCCGCACACGACTGCTGATTATCAGGGGCAAGATATATTCGTCCTCCTCGTCCTTCGGCAACGACAGCCATAAGAGTATGCCCCATTAAATGATTTTTGCCTTGTTCCTTTACATAAGCATCGAGTGTTATCGTACCGCAAACTGGACATTTAAAAGAGGCACCTCGTCCTTGCTTGAGAGATCTTTTATCCGCAGGGCAAGGGGTATTGTGGACCTTGAAAGATATTTTAGAACCATCAACAGCCGGCTCAATCCACGCTTCTTTCCCCTTCTTCTTCGACAGAACAAAAGAGCTGGCTAGCGGCATCTCGCATCCGCAGGCAGGGTTCGGGCATTTTACCGTTCTTGCCCATATCCATGCGATAACAGTCGCCTCGCCGCCGCCCTGTTCGGCGGGAATCTGCACCTTGGGGTAGAGGTGACCGATGCGCTTGAAGGCCTCCTGCTTCATCCATTCACCGTAGTAGTGCACGTCTTCGGCAAGCCCGGTGGCGCCGCGCCACGAGCGATCCTGCCCCAGCTTGGCGCGAGCCTCCGGGTTCACGGGAGCCTGCCCGGCAAAACGCGGGGGAATCTCTATCATGGCCTTGTTTATCATCACGGCCACGGGGTTCAGGTCGTGGGCATGGGCTTCAAGCCCCAGCCTCTGGGCTTCCAGCGGGATAGCACCGCCGCCCGCGAAGGGATCGAGGAACACCAGCGGCTCTTCGCCCATGTACTTCTTTATTTTGGCGCGGGCCTCGTTCAGCAATTCCTCGTCATTGACATTTTTCCAGTTCGACAGACGCGCCAGAAGGGAGTGTAAACGCTGACGTTCTTTTTCCTGCTCCTGTTCCGTGGGGAAAAGTTCAGGATGCGAGGACGGGTCGTCCACCAGAGAAGACCAGATGACCGCACGGGCGGCGGCCAGCGGACGGCGGGCCCACCAGTGATGAATGCCGCGAGGATGAGGGCCAATGCCAGGCATCTTTTCATAAGCAGATGCGTCATTTATCGCATCAAGCGGAAGCGCGACTTCGATGAGTTTCTTTATCTGGCTCATGGCTTACCCTTCGTAGATGATTTCCGCATT
>JAFWYI010000062.1 GCA_017522745.1 Mailhella sp. | reverse complement strand
CCGTATCTCTGTGAGAAGAGCTGGGGGAAGCTGGATATCATCGACCTTGAGGCGTGGACACTGCGCCGCTACACGTTCACCGGTGGCGAGCTTTCTGACCATACGTCCACGCTGGATAAAGCGCTCGATCCCTGCGCGCTGCACTGATTTTTTCTGCGGTGAGTTCTTTCATCAAGAAAAAGCCTGATGTTTCCGAGAACTGCTCGGAGGCATCGGGCTTTCTGTTTTCCGTGGAGGCGGGAGAAGCTACTGCGCGAGGTGCAGATGCATGATGCGGCGTATCTCCAGGATGGCTTCCGGCGTTTCCTGTACGCTGTGGCCGGAAGCGATGACCTTTTCGGAGGTGGCGCCGTCAAGATGTGAGCTGGAGTAGGGCACTATGCCGTCGCTGGACTCAGCGAGGCTTTTGCCCGGCGTGTCGTTGCCTATGATGGAATGGTACGGCACATCCGGCGCGATGGGCAGATTGGCCGCGTTCACGATGAAAGGATCCTTGGCACTCAGGTTGGCGATGCCGTTGATAGGCTGTTTCTTTTCCTTGAGTTCAGGCGCGACGAGCTGTATCGCCGGCTCGATGACACCGGTCACGATTTTCACGGGCAGGGTTATCAGACCTGCGATGAAGCGTGCTATGCTCTTGTCTGCAAAGGGAGTGCCGCGATGAGGAGCCGCGATGAAGACCGCGCGCCCCACCTGCGGGAGCGGCTCGAAGAAAAGGTAGTCCTGCAGGTGATCCCGGACCTGCTTCCTGAGCTTGGAATCGAACTGGCGGTTTGCAAGAAGCGTCTCCCAGAGCTGTTCACCTGACGATGAGACCATGAGCCTCGAAAGGATGCCGCCCATGCTGTGCCCCACGAGAAGGATATCGTTCGAGGCGTTGTTTTTTCCGGAAGGGTCGAGATCCTTCAATGTTTGAAGGATGGCGCTGCGGATGGCGGCATTGTTGAGGGGGATAGGGAAGCTGGTAGGGTAATAGACCTGCCAGATCTGATACTCCCGGGCGAGTTTATCGTCGCCCATGATCTCATTGGCTACGTTGATCCATGCTTCCGGGCTGCTGGCAAGCCCATGTATCATGATGACGGTCTTGCGGTCGGGCTGGTAGGGCTGCATGAGATAGACGTGCGGAGCTTCCAGCATATCACCTTGACCGAAGAGGGTACCCAGAGACTGTGTGGCGAATTCCGAACGCGCCAGCCACAGGCCGTAACCTGAAGTGAAGTTGCCGGCCAGCGGGATATCACAGCCGCGTATGCTGATGCGTTCTGTACTGAATGGGTCGTAGATGTGCAGTATCACGCTGTCTGCCGCCAGCACATCGGCAAGTGACTCGCCCGGGAATTCTGCGATGGTGGTAAGGGCCGGATAGCGCATCTGGCTCCATACGGCGTCCTTGTTTTTGTTTTCAGGGAGTACGGCCACCATTTCCGCGCCAAGACCGTCGCGGCGATACTGGTTCCGCAGCCCATCGAAGCTCAGGGAGGAAGCGGGCAGCACCGCTTCGGGCACGATGTCCTGCGAAAAGGTTCCGGAGCGTCCGTTCAGGTGTACCGAGATGTTCCAGCCGGCTATGGCAAGTTTCGCGCCGGCCTCCGCACCTTTGCGGATAGAATTTTGTTCATCGAAAAGATGGGCGATGGCCTGCTGGACCGCGAAATTATAGTAGTCCCGCACCTGTGTCGGGCGTTCTTCCAGCGTGCGTTCCTGCATGGGCCGTTCGGAAAGGAAGAGGTAGGCGTACGCGAAGCGGGCCGTTTCCAGATAGGCGGCAATGGTGGCCGGATTCCCCTCATCGTCTTTTTCGCGGCGCATAGCTTCGTGGAGCCAGAGTTCTGCCAGCGAGGAAAGCCGGCGTTCTTCAGTCAGGCCGCGGGTGGAATATAGTGCGGCCCGGCAGGGTTCTCCGTCCTCCATGCAGAGATCGCGTTCAAGGCCCAGGACCTGAAGGGCAGAGCCGGTATAGGAACTCAGCTCGCCGGAGGTGAGAACATCGCCGCGCCGCTGTTCCATGTAATGCTCGGTATCGATGGTAGAGACCTTGACCCCCGCACAGCCAGACAGGGCGAGGACGACGAAGCAGAGGATCAGCAGATCCAGCGTATGGCGGCAGATGGGATATCTCATACCGTCAGAGTAGGCAGATACTCATGCCCTGTCAACGCAGGAAAGGCTGTGGCGTCCGGGACTTCGCTGATGGTTTTACCCTTGACTCGATACAGCGTTTTTTCTACTCTGAATGCGGAAACGTTTCGTAACCGGTGTTGCGCCTGGTCTTCAAAACCAGTGGATGGCTGAGAGGTCATTGGTAGGTTCGACTCCTATACGTTTCCGCCAACATGAATACGCACAAGTCCCCCGTAGGCTGAAAGAGTCTGCGGGGAATTTTTTTCTGGTGATCTTCCGTCTTCAGTGGGCGGCGTTGGCAATAAAGCCTTAAGGCGCAAAAAGGAGGGGAGGGATGAAGCGCGAAGAGCTTTTCAAATATGCCTTTGAAGCGTGGGGCGTTCTGCCGGATCATCCGTTCAGGCAGTTCCCCGAGTGCGCGGTCCTTCGTCATGGAGTCGATGGGAAATGGTTTGCGGTAGTGATGCCAGTGCCTTTCGACAGGCTCGATGCCTCGAAGCGGGGGGAAAGCGATATCGTGGATGTGGTGAACCTCAAATGTCAGCCGCCGCTCGTGACCATGTTCCTTGAGCGTGAAGGCGTTTTTCCGGCCTATCACATGAATCGCCGCCACTGGGTGAGCATAGTACTCGACAGTTCCTTCCCCGGTGAGGAACTGTTCGAACTTCTGAGCCTGAGCCGTAAACTGACCGCCGGAAAACGGCGCGGCTGCTGACACCTCACCCGGGTGGGCAGGCATCAGCAGCCGTCAGTTGGTCGTATTTTTCTGTGTTAGTCGAAATCTGCGAGCAGGGTCGCCATGTTGAAATCGCCGAAGCGGAGCCCGCTGGATTCACGGCGCATCCGGGCCATGGCCTCATAGAGCTGAGGAGAGCCCAGCCCGTTGTGGATGGAACTGTAGGCTTCGATGAAGGCGGCGAGTACGTCGCAGGCCTTGATGAGCCTGCCGTCCTTGGGGTCGCAGTCGTCGGCGTTATAGTCCTGATGCAGGTGGTCGAAGCCGTCGAGTTTCACGATGTCCCCGCCACAGCGGCAGGTATCGTTGAATTCCGAATGTGTGGCGAGGCCGAGATAATAGTCCAGCCGTTCGCGGATGTGTCCGTAGCCTTCCTGTTCCAGCGGGTCGAGGATCTTGCGGTGCAGTTCTTCGGCCTCGTACTGATGCAGGAGCTTGGGGAGTTCGGCGACAGAGCGCTTCACCGGGGTGATGATGTCGCGCGTGAGCAGTTCGGCAAGGTCGTGGAACAGGCCGCAGTAGAAATCGTTGATGCGGCGCTGCTCACAGCTGCCGACGCAGAGACTGAACAGATAGGCGTACACTGCCACGATGAACATGTGCCCCAGCACGGATGTGGCAGGCACGCGGGGCGTCTGGGCCCAGCGTATCTGGAAGCGGAGCTGACCGCTGAGGTTGGCTACGCGGGCAAGGGCCGTGGCCGGAGGCGTTGCCAGAAGTTCGTCCACACCGCGTACATCCTTCAGGGCAGCAGGCTCTTATTAAAGGATGGGCCTATCTCCTTCATTTCCTCGTCGAAGAAGTTCATCGGTTCGATGAGGCTGAATTCCCAGCGCGAAGCATAGAGGTGCGCGGCGTTGAGGATGCGGTCGGACAGTGTTCCGGTCCTGTCTGCGGGGCGGAGATGATAGTCGACGAGGCGCTGCCAGAACTCTTCGCCGAGCGGACGGATGCGCGGCTCCAGTTCGTTGAGTACCCAGTTCGTGAGCTGTTCGTAATGTTCCCGGTTGGCTTTGATGCGGTAGAATACCGGCGGCTTGATGTCCGTGATGATAAGGCGATAGAAATAGTCGAAGATGCCGCCTTCGATGACTTCGAGGCCGATGCGGCGCTGTTCCTCTTCCGGCATGTCGAGCGTGTTCTGCTGCCAGAGCAGGAAGGCCACGATCATCTTGTGGGCCTGCTTGTCGAGTTCGAAGAGTTCCACCGGGCGCAGCTTGTCGTTCCAGCGCCTCATGTCCGCCCCGGAAAAAATGAATTGAAGAAGGCTTTTTCTTATGCTGCCCATGCCCAAATCTCGCTTGCTTAATATTTAATTTTGTGGCAAAAACCTTGTTTCGAACGTTCTGGCGAAGGACGGCGGTCTGGTAGCCGCTCCCAAGGCGCGTTCAAGTCAGCTCCCCGTTGCAGACTGAATGCTGTCGGTTCCCGAGCCTCAAGGAACGATTGTTAACGAGGAATGCGCTTTCCGCTTATTGCGGGAGGCTTTTTTGCGACTAGCACACTCATGCGGTTCCGTCCAGCACGGAACAGGAGATATTTTAATGAAAACTTTCAGCCCGAAGCCGGCCGACATCGATCGCCAGTGGTATGTGGTTGACGCTCAGGATCAGATCCTCGGCCGTCTTGCCACTCAGATCGCCCATCGCCTCCGCGGTAAGCACAAGCCTGAATTCGCTCCTCACATGGACAACGGTGACTTCATCGTGGTCATCAACTGCGAAAAGATCCGCGTTACCGGCACCAAGCTGCAGGACAAGTTCTACTATCGTCACTCCGGCTGGGTCGGCGGTCTGAAGGAAGTCAGCCTCGAAAAGATGCTGGCCGAAAAGCCTGAAGAAGTCATCCGCAAGGCCGTTCGCGGCATGCTGCCCAAGAACCGTCTTGGCCGCGCCATGCTGAAGAAGCTGAAGATTTACGTCGGCGCCGAACATCCTCACACCGCTCAGGCTCCCAAGCCTCTGTCCTTCTAAGGAGTATAAGCCATGGCTAACTTTGATTATGGCACCGGCCGCCGCAAGACCGCTATTGCCCGTACCCGTCTCTACACTGGTTCCGGTAAGATCGAAATCAACGGTCGCCCCATGGAACAGTACTTCCCCCGCAAGACCCTGCAGATGATCGTCCGTCAGCCTCTTGCTCTCACCAAGCTCACCGAACAGTTCGACATCGTTGTCAACGTGTGCGGTGGCGGCATCACCGGTCAGGCCGAAGCTGTTCGCCTCGGTATCGCCCGCGCTCTTCTGCAGAACGACATCGAACTGCGTCCTGCTCTGAAGAAGGCCGGCTTCCTCACCCGCGATGCCCGTAAGAAGGAACGTAAGAAGTACGGTCTGGCCGCTGCCCGCGCCCGCTTCCAGTACTCCAAGCGCTAATCTTACGAGATATACGCTGCTCTCAAAGCCCTGTCTGGTTCGCCCGACAGGGCTTTTTGCGTATGTATGTCGATTGCAATCCATACAGTGGCGGCGTATATTCGCGGTGACGCAGAGCTTTCTGTGTTCTGGCCGTTGCGCCGTCAATCTGTGCCTGTCTGTCAGGCATCGTGCCATGAAGCACGCGGAGAACCTATGACATTTACGAATACTGAAGCGGCAGGGCCGTTTTCCCTGCCGAATCTTCCCGAAGACTCCTGCATCGTGTTCATCGGGATGGCTGGTGCGGGGAAAACCACGGTGGGCCGCCTTGTGGCGCGTTCCCTCGACTGGGCCTTCGCCGACAGCGATCACATCATCGAAGCGACCTTCGGCGCGCCGCTCCAGAGCATCACGGACAGGATGACCAAGGATGAGTTCATCGAAATGGAATCCGAAGTGGTGAGCGATCTGCGTTTCCACCGCACGGTCATCGCCACTGGTGGCAGCGTGATCTATCGTGAACGCTCCATGAAGCATCTGGCAACGCTTGGCCCCATCGTGTACCTCGAAGTGCCCATGCAGACCATCCTTGAGCGCATCGCCCGGAATCCCGATCGCGGGCTTGCCATCGCCCCCGGTCAGACCGTGGAGGATCTGTTCCGCGAGCGTGAGGAACTCTATCGCCGTTATGCGGATGTCACGGTGCCTACGGCTGGCATCGGAGCGGTGGAAAGTGCGCGCAGAGTGCTGGAAAAACTGG